>NZ_JBFOHL010000014.1:0-99339 GCF_040812275.1 Rhodanobacter geophilus
ATTGCGATGAAGCCCGCCACCGAACGGTGGCGCCAAAGACTGGGGTCGCGTTAGCGCCCCCGATTCAGCCGCTTTGAGCGGCTCACACAACTAAAGCCCCCGGCTTTGCCGGGGGATACTTACTCAGCGAAGAAGGCTTGCTTGTCCATGCCTTCGACGTAGCTGCATGCTTGCCGTGCGGCTTGCGCGATGTGATCCAGGTAATCGATCAGGCGGCTTCCGCTCATAGCGGTACGGCATCGGCGAGCACGCGCGCACGAAAGGAGGCGGGCAGGTCGCCCGGCGTGAGCAGATCCACCAGAACGCCCAGCATTTCCTCCAGTTCCACTTGCAGCCCACCCAGGTCGAACAAGGTGGCGCCTGGCAGCGGGTCGACCAGCAGGTCGAGGTCGCTGTCTTCGCGATCCGTGCCGAACCGCGTCGAGCCGAACACACGCACGTTGGTCGAGCGGAAGCGTCCGACTGCATCGCGGATGGCGGTTCGCTTCGTTTCGAGGGCGATGGAGGGTTTCATGGCAGGATCGCGTGGAATGGCTGGCATCGGCGCGCAACGCATGCGTGATGCGGCGTACGCTGCTGCGCAGCAGCGAATGGATACTATCACTGCCCTGATTCTGGATAGCGCATGCCTGCTGATTCCCTCCCCACCATCCTGATCGCCGACGACCAGGCCGACGTGCGCGAGGCCTTGCGCCTGCTGCTGAAGGCCGAAGGCATCGCCAGCGTGGGCGTGGCCGATCCGGCGGCGGCGCTGGAGGCGGTGCGCAAGCGCGAGTTCGCCTGTGCGTTGATCGACTGCAACTACTCGCGCGACACCACCTCGGGCGAAGAAGGGCTGAGCCTGCTGGAGCACCTGCGCCAGCTCGCGCCCGAGCTGCCGGTGGTGGCGATGACGGCGTGGGGCAACGTGCCGCTCACGGTGGAGGCGATGCGCCGCGGCGCCGCCGATTTCATCGAGAAGCCGTGGGACAACGCGCGCCTGGTCAGCGTGCTGCGCGCGCAGATCGCGCTGGCCGAGGGCGCCCGCCGCGAGCGCCGGCTGGCGGCGGAAAACGCCTTGCTGCGCGGCGAGGCCGGCGAGGATTTCGTCGCCGAGTCCCCGGCGATGCGCCGGGTGCTGGCGCTGGTCGAGCGTGTCGCGGGCAGCGACGCCAACGTGCTGGTGCTGGGCGAGAACGGCACCGGCAAGGGCGTGGTCGCGCAGCTGCTGCACCGGCGCTCGCCGCGCGCGGCGCATTCGCTGGTCAAGGTGAACATGGGCGGCATCGCCGAGAGCGTGTTCGAGTCGGAGATGTTCGGCCACGTGCGCGGCGCCTACACCGACGCCAAGAGCGAGCGCATCGGCCGCTTCGAGCTGGCCGACGGCGGCACGCTGTTCCTCGACGAGGTGGGCAACGTGCCGCCGTCGCAGCAACCGAAGCTGCTGCGCGTGCTGGAGGATGGCGAGTTCGAGCGGCTGGGTTCCTCGCGCACGCAGAAGGTCGACGTGCGGCTGGTCTCGGCCACCAATGCCGACCTGCAGGCCGAGGTGGTTGCGGGCCGTTTCCGCAAGGATCTGCTCTATCGCCTCAACACGCTGGAAGTGCGCCTGCCGCCGCTGCGCGAGCGCGTGGAAGACATCCTGCCGCTGGCGCGCAGCTTCCTCGCGCGCAGCGCGCAACGCTACGGTCGCGTGGGCCTGCGGCTGGCGCCGTCGGCCGAACGTGCATTGCTGGCGTGGCGCTGGCCCGGCAACGTGCGCGAGCTGCAGCACCTGATGGAACGCGCCGCGCTGCTGGCCGAACGCGACGAGGTGGGCGCGGCCGTGCTGGCGTTCGGCGAGCCGGCCGCGACGCCGGCCGTCGATCTCGACGGCATGACGCTGGAGCAGGCCGAGGCGCAGCTGGTGCAGCGCGCGCTGGAACGTTTCGACGGCAACCTGCAGCGCGCCGCCGACGCGCTGGGCATCACCCGCCAGTCGCTGTACCGGCGGCTGGAGAAGCACGACCTGCGCGGCGTCGCCGGCGATGCCGACTGAACCCTCCGCGTCGCGCGCCGGCCGCATGCCGCGCTTCGAGCGGCGCGTGCTGCTCGGCAGCTTCGTGGTGGCGCTGCCTGGCCTGTTCGCTGCCTGCGCGCTGGCCTGGCTGCCGTGGGAGGCGTCGCTGCGCTGGGCCTTCCTCGTGGCCGCCGCGGTCGCCACGCTGCTGCTGGCGCGCTGGCAATACCGGCGCGTGGTGTTCCCGCTGTACACCTTGTCCGGCCTGCTGGAGGCGCTGCGCCAGGGCGACTACAGCCTGCGCGGCGTGCAGGGCGGCGTGCTCGGCGACGCGATCTACGACATCAATGCGCTGGCCGAGCGGCTGCAGCGCGAGCGGCTGGAGTTCGAGGAATCCTCCTACCTGCTCGGCAAGACGCTGGCGGCGCTGGACAGCGCGGTGTTCGTGTTCGACGAGGGCCGGCGGCTGCGCCTGCTCAACCCGGCGGCGCAGCGGCTGCTGGATGCCGAGCGCCACCGCCTGTTCGGCCTGGGCGCCGCGGAGCTGGGCCTGGCGCCGTTGCTGGAAGGGCCGTCCGCGCGCCTGCTCACGCACGTGTTCCCGGGGCGCAGCGGGCGCTTCGATATCCGCCACGCGGCGCTGCGCAGCGGCGGCCGCGGCGGCCAACTGCTGGTGGTCAACGACGTGGGCCGCGTGCTGCGCGAGGAGGAACGCGCGGCCTGGCAGCGCCTGCTGCGCGTGCTGGGCCACGAGGTCAACAACTCGCTGGCGCCGATCCAGTCGATGGCCGGCACGCTGGCCACGCTGGCCGCGCGCGATCCGTTGCCGGCGGACTGGCGTGAGGATTTCCGCGGCGGCCTGGAGCTGATCGGCCACCGCGCCGAGGCGCTGGGGCGCTTCCTCTCCAGCTACAGCAAGCTGGCGCGACTGCCGCCGCCGCAGCCGCGCGTGGTGGAGCTGTCGGCGCTGGTGGCCAAGCTGGCGAAGCTGGAGCAGCGCTTGCCAGTGATCGTGGAGGCGGGGGCATCCATGGCCGTCGAGGCCGACCCCGACCAGCTCGAACAGGCCTTGATCAACCTGCTGCGCAACGCGGTGGAAGCCTCGCTGCCGGATGGCAGCGTGCGCCTGCGCTGGCGCCGCGAAGGCGAGCGCGCCGTGATCGAAGTGGAGGACGACGGCCCCGGCCCGCCGCCCAGCGAGAACCTGTTCGTGCCGTTCTTCACCACCAAGCCCGGCGGCTCCGGCATCGGGCTGGCGCTGGCGCAGCAGATCGCCGAAGCGCACCAGGGCGGCGTGACGCTGGCCGCGCGCGAGGGTGCGCGCGGCGCGCTGGCGCGGTTGTGGCTGCCGCTGCCGCAGGCGGCCGCGCCCCTGGCGTCCTTGACGCGTGATGCGTGATGCGTGATGCTTGATGGCGGCGGCATGCCTTGGCTGCCGGGAGTTCCCGCCATGCGCACGACCCTGCAACTGGATGAAGACGTGCTGGCCGCGGCGCGCGCGCTGGCCGAGCGGCAAGGCCGCACGTTGGGTGAGGTGGTGTCGGAGCTGGCGCGCAAGGGCCTGGCGCCGGTGGCGGCTGCGCCGCAGTACCGCAACGGCATACGCCTGATGCCGGTGCGTCCCGATGCGCGGCCGATGACGCTGGACGAGATCAACGAACTGCGGGACGAGGCGCCGTGAGCCGCAAGCCGCGCGGCGCGGGCGTACGCGATGCCCGGCCGCCGCGGCCGTCGCCAGGCGCAACCACCTGGCTGCTGGACGTCAACGTGCTGCTTGCCCTGCTCGATCCCACGCACGCGCATCACGCGTTGGCGCACGAGTGGTTCGCCAGCGCGGGCGCATCGTGGGCCAGTTGCAGCCTCACCCAGAACGGCGCGTTGCGCATCATGTCGCATCCGCGCTACGGCAACGCGGTGGCTTCCACGGCCATCGCTGCCGAACTGCTGGAAGACCTTTGCAGCCAGCCTGGCCACGTGTTCTGGCCGGGCGACCTCAGCCTGCTGGATTCGCCGCTGATCGACCGCCAGCGGCTGCTCGCTTCCGGCCAGGTCACCGACACCTGGCTGCTGGCGCTGGCCGTGCAACAGGGCGGCCGGCTGGCCACCTTCGACAAGCGCCTGGTCACCGGCGCGGTGAAGGGTGGCGATGCCGCGCGCCACGTGATTGCCTGAGCGCGAGGGCGGCTTCGTTCAGCCGTCCAGCTCGGCCCAGCGCGCGTAGGCGTTTTCCAGCTCCTGCTGCAGCTTCGCCAGCGCCTCGTTCGCCTTGACGATGGCGGCGCTGTCCTGCTGGAAGAAGGCCGGATCGTTCATCGCCGCGCCGCGTGCGGCGATGTCGGCTTCGAGCTGCTCGATGCGTGCGGGTAGCTGTTCGAGTTCGCGCGCGTCCTTGTAGCTGAGCCTGGGCTTCTTTTCGTCATTCCGGCGCAGGTCGCCGGAATCCAGTGGCGGTCCGGCATGGGCTTGCGTTGCCGCTGCCGGGCCCCCGCCTTCGCCGGCGCGACGGTTGCCAGCCGGCCGCTGCCGCAACCAGTCGCTGTAACCACCCACGTATTCCCCGACCTGCCCGTCGCCTTCCAGCACCAGCGTGCTGGACACCACGTTGTCGAGGAAGGCGCGGTCGTGCGAGACCAGCAGCAGGGTGCCCTGGTAGTCGGTGAGCAGTTCCTCCAGCAACTCCAGCGTTTCCACGTCGAGGTCGTTGGTGGGCTCGTCCATCACCAGCAGGTTCGACGGCTGCGCGAACAGCTTGGCCAGCAGCAGGCGGTTGCGCTCGCCGCCGGAGAGGCGGGTGATCGGCGCGCGGGCGCGCTCGGGCGAGAACAGGAAGTCCTGCAGGTAGCCGATGATGTGCTTGCGCTGGCCGTTGAGCTCGATGTATTCGCGGCCTTCGGCCACGTTGTCCAGCGCGTTCTGCGTGTCGTCGAGCTGCAGCCGGTGCTGGTCGAAGTAGGCGGTCTGGATGCCGGTGCCCAGCGTGGCGCTGCCGCGCGCGGGCTTGAGTTCGCCCAGCATGATCTTGAGCAGGGTGCTCTTGCCCGCGCCGTTGGGGCCGATGATGCCGATGCGGTCGCCGCGCATCACCGTGGTGGTGAGGTCGTCGATCAGCACGCGGCCGCCGTAGGCCTGGTGCACGTGTTCGAGGTCGATCACCTTCTTGCCCGAAGCCTGCGCGTTGGCCGCGGTCATCTTCACGTTGCCGCCCAGCTCGCGCCGCTGCGCGCGCTCCACGCGCAGCGCCTTCAGCGCGCGCACGCGGCCCTCGTTGCGCGTGCGGCGGGCCTTGATGCCCTGGCGGATCCACACTTCTTCCTGCGCCAGCTTCTTGTCGAACAACGCGTTGGCCTGCGCCTCGGCGTGCAGGCGTTCCTCGCGGCGGCGCAGGTAGTTGGCGTAGTCGCCGGGCCAGTCGGTGAGCTGGCCGCGGTCGATCTCCACGATGCGCGTGGCCAGCGCCTGCAGGAAACTGCGGTCGTGGGTGACGAACAGCAGGCTGCCGTCGAAGGATTTCAAAAAACCTTCCAGCCAGCCGATCGCCTCGATGTCGAGGTGGTTGGTCGGCTCGTCCAGCAGCAGCACGTCGGGCTTGCGCACCAGCGCCTGCGCCAGCAGCACGCGGCGCTTCATGCCGCCGGAAAGCGCGGCGAAATCGGTGTCGGCGGGCAGTTCCAGCCGGGTCAGCACTTCGGTGACGCGGCGGTCGAGATCCCAGCCGTGGCGGGCCTCGATCTGGTGCTGCACGTCGCCCAGTGCGTCGAAGTCGCCTTCGTGCAGCAGGTGGTGGTAGCGGGCGAGCAGGTGGCCGAGATCGCCCAGCCCGTCGGCGACCACGTCGAACACGCTGCCGGCGGTGCGGTGCGGCACCTCCTGCGCCATGCGCGCGATGACGATGCCGTTCTGCACGCGCACCTCGCCGTCGTCGGGCTTCAGCTCGCCGGCGATCAGCTTCATCAGGGTGGATTTGCCTTCGCCGTTGCGGCCGACGATGCACACGCGCTCGTTGCGGTCGATGGACAGGTCGACGTGTTCGAGCAGGAGGGGGCCGCCGATGCTGAAATCGACGCGATGGAGTTGGATCAGGGACATCCGGCCATTCTAGCGGGCGTCCATGCCGAAGCCGCTGCATGGGTTTACGGATGGCTTGAACAATCCGTTGTGGAACATGGATTTAACGAAATCATTTCAAGTCTTGCCTCTGGATTTCACGGCGACCTTGCGTTAAGGTCGCGACCACGCGGGGCAATTAGAATTGCGGCTTGTTTGCGAGGAATAGTCGGGTGGCCATCGAATCGACGGGGCTGGGGCGGGTGCCGGGGCGTCTGCGCGCGATCCTGCTGCTGGTGCTGCTATGCAGCCTCGGCGGTTTCGCCGGCATGGCGCGCGCCGGCTACGCGGCCATCGTGGTCGACGGCAACACCGGCCAGGTGCTGCAGCAGGTCAACGCCGACCAGCGCGACTACCCCGCCTCGCTGACCAAGATGATGACGCTCTACCTCACCTTCCAGGGTCTGAAGAGCGGCAAGCTGCGCCTCGACCAGCCGATGGCGGTCTCGGCCTGGGCGGCCGGCAAGTCGCCCACCAAGCTGGGCCTGCGCGCCGGCCAGACCGTCTCGGTGCAGGACTGTGTCCTCGGCATGATCACCAAATCGGCCAACGATGCGGCCACCGTGATGGCCGAGGGCATCGGCGGCAGCGAGAGCCACTTCGCCGAGATGATGAACGCGCAGGCCGCCCTGCTCGGCATGAGCAACACCCATTTCGCCAATGCCTCCGGCCTGCCCGATCCGAACAACACTTCCACCGCGCATGACCTGGTGAAGCTGGCGATGGCGCTGTACCGCGACTTCCCGCAATACGCGCACTTCTTCGCCACCCAGGAGTTCGTGTTCCGCGGCCACATCGTGCGCGGGCACAACCACCTGATGTACCGCTACGCGGGCATGGATGGACTGAAGACCGGCTACACCGACGCCTCCGGCTTCAACCTCGCTTCCACCGCCGTGCGCGGCGGCCACCGCCTGTTCGCCGTGGTGCTGGGCAGCCGCACCGCCGCCGTGCGCGACAACCTGATGGCGCGCCTGCTGGACGACGGCTTCGAGGGGCAGCAGACCCCGCCGATCCTGGTGGCCGAGGCCGCCGGCGTGCGTGCGGGCAGCCGGGCCGCCCGCATCCTGGAGGCGATCTCGCCGATCCAGACCGCCGACGCGGATACCGTGCCGGCCTCGCAGCGGCACCCCGCAGCCCGCCAGTCGCGCCATGGCAGGCGTGCAGTCGTGGCCAACCGCGGCTGCAGCACGACCCGCGGCACCGCCTGCCGTACCAGCCGCACGCATCGCGCCCGGCATGCCTCTCCCAAGCTGGCGGCCCACCATCCCCGGACCAGGAAGCCGCCGGTCGTGGTCGCCTCGCGTCGCGACACGGACGGCTAGGCTCCTCCTTCCCTTTTCGCATCATGCCGCGCGGCCGGGTTTCCGCGGCATGGCCCCCGGGCTTGGCCCGGTGCCGGTCGGATGGCTTATCCTGTGGTGCTGAAACGCGCAGCACGGTCGCTGCACGCGCGTGCAGGGAGCGCACGGCGCATCCACAGGGGAATCCATGACCGGTCAGCTGACCGACCGCTATCTGCGGGCCAAGCACATCGCCATGAGCGCGATGGAGATCGGCGTGGCGGACCGCGATGCCGTGATCGCGCGCGAATGCGGCGATGACGAGGCGCTGGCGCGCGAGGTGCGCTGGATGCTGGCCGCGATCGAGCGCAGCCACACCGCCACGCTGCCCCTGCTGCCGGGCGACACGGTCGACCTGAGCGGCCTCGATGCGCAGGCCGACACGCCGCACCGCTATCGCCTGGTGCGCCGCGTGGGCGAGGGCGGCATGGGCGTGGTCTACCTCGCCGAGCGCGAGGACTCCGGCTTCGTGCAGCAGGTGGCGCTGAAAGTGTTGGGCGCCGGCGCGCTGGGTTCGCCCACGCTGCTGGAGCGCTTCGCGCGCGAGCGGCAGCTGCTGGCGCGGCTGGAACACCCCGGCATCGCGCGCCTGCTCGACGGTGGCGTGCTGTCCGACGGCCAGCCCTTCCTGGCGATGGAATACGTCGAGGGCGAGCGCATCGACGCGTGGTGCGAACGCCACGGGCTCGGCCTGCGCGAGCGCATCGCGCTGTTCCTCAAGGTCTGCGCCGCGGTGGAGTACGCGCACCGCAACCTGGTGATCCATCGCGACCTGAAGCCCGCCAACATCCTGGTCGACGCACAGGGCCAGCCCAAGCTGCTGGACTTCGGCATCGCCCGCCTGATCGATGCCGAGGCCAGCGAGGCCACGCTCACCGTCACCGGCCAGCATGCGCTGACCCTGGCCTACGCCAGCCCCGAGCAGATCGAGCAGCAGCCGCTGACCACCGCGGTGGACGTCTACGGGCTGGGCATGGTGCTGTACCAGCTGGTGGCGGGGCGGCGCCCGTGGCAGCACATCACCACGCCGCACCAGCTGAGCCAGGCGATCGTCACCGGCGAGATCGTGCCGCCCAGCCGCAGCGCCGGACGGGATGGCGCGAGCGGCCGGGACGCATCGCCGTGCCGGACGGTGCCGGCCGACATCGATGCGATCGCGCTGAAGGCGTTGCGCCGCCAGGCCAGCGAGCGCTACGCCACCGTCGGTGCGCTCGCCGCCGATCTGCGCAACTGGCTGGAACAGCGGCCGGTGCAGGCGCGGCGGGGACGCCGCCTGTACCGCCTGCGCCGCTTCCTGCAGCGCAACCGCTGGCCGCTGACGGCTGCGGCCGCGCTGCTGCTCAGCGTGCTGGCCGGCCTCGCCACCTCGCTGTATTCGCTGCACCAGGCACGCGTCCAGCAGCGCCTGGCCGAACAGCGCCGGCAACAACTGGAACGCATCGTGCAGTTCCAGCAGTCGATGTACGACAGCGTGGACATCGGCGCGATGGGGCATGCCGTCGTCGCCGCCACGCAGCGGCAGGTCGATGCGGCGCTGGCGCCGGCCGCGTCGAGCGCCGCCCCACCCACACACGACACGCTGACCAAGGCCTTCGCCAGCGTGCAGGCCACCGACATCACGCGCGAGGCGATGGACGAGTACGTGATCGGCCACACCTTGAATGGCCTCGACCGTGCCTTTCCCGACGCGCCGCTGCTGGATGCCGACCTGCGCCAATCGCTGGCGCGGGCGCTGCTCGGCATCGGCAGCTACGCACACGCCGCCATCGAGCTGCGCAAGGTGCTGGCCGTGCGCGCGAAGCTGCTGCCTGCGGACAGCCGCGCCCATCTTTCGGTGCGCCTGGACCTGGCGCAGGCGCTGGAGAAGCAGGGCCAGATCGCGGCCGCCGCGGGCATGTATGCCCAGGCAGAAAAGCTGGCGCAGGCCGAACCGCCAACCGACGAACTGCGTGTCGCCGCCGAATCCGGTGTGGCCCGGATGCTGGTCGAACAGGGGCACCTGCAGCAGGCGTTGCAGAAGCAGGATGCGCTCTATGCCGCGCTGAAACCGCGCCTTCCCGCCACCGATCCCGGCCTGATGCAGCTGCAGCGCGATCTGGTGATGACGCTGATCGGACTGGGCCAGCGCGACCGCGCGCTGCAGCTGACCGGGCCGCTGGTGGCGCTGGAACAGCGCACGCTGGGTGTGGAGAACCCGCAGACCCTCGACGCCATGCTGGTGCAGGCCCGGCTGTTGAACTACCGCTATGAGTACGAGCGTTCGCTCGCACTCGCCCGCCAGGTCGCCGCCATCCGTGCGCGGCGCCTGGGTGCGAACCATCCGGATGCACTGGCCGCCGCAGACATGGTGGCAACCGACGAGGTCTATCTCGCGCAGGACCCGAACGCCTTTGCCGTGGCGGCGACGGATTTGCAGCGAGTGATCGACGAGCGTCGGCGCGAACTGGGCGGCGACCACCCCGACACCATCGCCGCCGAGACCGTGATGGTGCGGCTGCTGGCCAAGCAGGGCAGTTATGCCAAGGCGCCGGCCGAACGGCACGCGTATTACGTGCAGGCGACTGCGCTGGAGCGGCAGATCCTCGCTGCGCACGAACGCCAGCTCGGCCCCGACCATCCCAAGACCCTGATGGCGCTGGGCAGCCTCGCCAGCCTGCTGGACGAGGCCGGCCAGTACGGGCCGGCGCTCGCCGAGGCCAAGCTGTGCCTTGCCGGCCAGCTGCGCGTGCTGGGGCCGCAGCATCCCCTGATTTCCGCCACGCGCACCCTGATCGGCGACATCGAGGACGATGCCCACCATTGGGAAGCCTCGCGCGGCGCCTATCGGCAGGCGCTGGAGCAACGCGAACAACTGCTGGGCTTGCGCGACGCGCACACCATCGAAAGCGCCTCGCGCCTGTATTCCGTGTTGATGGAACTGCACGACACCGACGCAGCGACCAAGGTACGCCAGCGCTACATGGACCCGGTGATCGCGATGGACCCGAAGACGCTCAACGCCGCCATGCGCAGCGTGCGCGACGAGGCGATCCGCATGCTGAAGCCGTGAGGGGCGCGGACGGCGCTTTGAAAGCCCGCTTTTCAAACCGCGGCTCTTTTGAAAGAAAAATTGTCTTTCCTTTCAAAGGTGGCTAGAGTGCCGCAGTGCCGCCGTCGTTGCGGCGGAGCGGGGGAAGGCGTGGACGCAGCGAATTTCCAGTCGCCACAGACAGGTCGGCTCGTGCGCACGCCGCAAGGGCCGCTGGCCTTCGTGCCGGTACCGCTGCCGCCGAAAATCGTCTTTGATCACGCGCTGGTGCTGGCCCTGTCGCGCGCCGACGCCGCGCTAAGCGAGTTGTCCGGGCTTGGTCGCCAGTTGCCCAACCCGCATCTGCTGATCGCGCCCTATCTGCGCCGCGAAGCCGTGCTGTCGTCGCGCATCGAAGGCACCCAGGCCAGCATCACCGACCTGCTTGCCGACGAGGCCGGGCAATCGCCGCAGGCACCGGCCGACGACGTGCTGGAAGTACGCAACTACGTCACCGCACTGGAGTACGGCGTGCAGCGGCTGGGTTCGTTGCCGTTGTCGCTGCGGCTGGTGCGCGAGCTGCACGAAAAGCTGCTGCATGGCGTGCGCGGCGAAACCGCCACGCCCGGCCGGTTCCGCCGCAGCCAGAACTGGATCGGTCCCCCGGGCAGCACGCTGGCCAGCGCGTTCTACGTGCCGCCGCCGGTGGAGGAGATGAAGCAGGCGCTCAGCGACTGGGAGCGTTTCATGCATCGCCGCGACGAGTTGCCCGACCTGATCCAGTGCGCGCTGGTGCACGAACACTTCGAGGCGATCCATCCGTTTCTCGATGGCAATGGCCGCGTCGGCCGGTTGCTGATCACCTTGTTCCTGATCGAGCGCGAGCGGCTTACCCAGCCTTTGCTGTACCTGTCCGAATACATCGAGCGCGAGCGGCGTGGCTACTACGAAAGCCTGCAACGCATCCGCACCCATGGCGACTGGAACGGCTGGCTGCACTACTTCCTGGCCGGCGTGCACTGGAGCGCGCACCGCGCGGCACGACAGGCGCGCGAGCTGATGGATCTGCGCGAAAGCATGCGCCGCAAGGTGGCCGAGTCGCCCAAGGCATTGGCGTTGGTCGACGAACTGTTTGCCAACCCGCACATCAACGCCGCACGGGTAAAGAGTCTGCTCGGCGTCTCCGATCCCACCGCGCGTGCGGCGCTGGCCGAGCTGGAGCAGGCCGGCCTGATCGCCGAGACCACTGGCCGCCAGTGGGGTCGCCAGTATCTGGCGCGTGGCGTGCTCAAGGCGATCGAGAATCCCGCTGACGAAGGCGACCATGAATAACCGACCCATGACTTACCGAGAGAACAGCGCATGCCCGAACTGAACTGGCTCGGCGACCGCAAGGCGCGCCAGGCCGCGCGCCAAGTGCCGTACCGCCTGCTGCAACCGGTCGAGCAGGTGGGCGACCCGTCGTCGGACAACTTGCTGATCCAGGGCGACAACCTCGACGCGCTGAAAAGCCTGCTGCCGCTGTACGCCGGCCGGGTCAAGTGCATCTTCATCGACCCGCCGTACAACACCAGGAGCGCGTTCGAGCAGTACGACGACAATCTGGAGCACAGCCAGTGGCTGTCGATGATGTATCCGCGGCTGGAGTTGCTGCGCGAGTTGCTGGCGGAGGATGGTTCGATCTGGGTGACGATCGACGACAACGAAGCGCACTACCTCAAGGTGTTGATGGATGAGGTGTTCGGGCGGGGGAATTTTCTTCAGACGGTAATCTGGTTCCGAAAGGTTTCACCAGCGAATGATGCCACGAATTTCAGTAATGACCATGACTACGTACTTGTGTATGGGAAGAGTTCCGAATCCTTGATGCTCAACAGACTGCCGCGCCAAGAAAGTCACAATAAGGCATACACGAACCCAGACAATGACCTTCGGGGTCTGTGGAACTCAGTCACCTTAACTGGAAACAAGACACGCGAAGAACGCCCGAATCTCTACTACGCAGTAGTTAATCCGAATACTGGCGAAGAGGTTTGGCCGCCCGCGAATCTCACGTGGAGAGCAAGTAAGGAGCGGTGTAGTGCTCTTTTGTCAGAGGACCTTATCTACTGGGGTAAGGATGGCAAGTCTAAATCGCCTCGAATCAAGCGTTTCCTAGATGAGGCAAAGCCGGTGATACCGCGTAGCGTTTGGCACTACGACGATGTCGGTCACACTCAGGAAGCAATGAACGAATCAAAGGCGCTTTATGGCAAGGGCTTTGGTACGCCCAAAGCAGAGCGGTTACTTCAACGCATCATCGAAATCGCCACCAATCCCAACGACCTCGTCCTCGACTCCTTCCTCGGCTCCGGTACCACCGCCGCCGTCGCGCACAAGATGGGCCGGCGCTGGATCGGCATCGAGATGGGCGAGCATGCGCGCACGCATTGCCTGCCACGGCTGACGAAAGTGGTGGAGGGCGAGCAGGGCGGCATTTCCCAGGCAGTGAGCTGGCAGGGCGGCGGCGGCTTCCGCTTCATGCAGCTGGGCGAGCCGGTGTTCGAGGAGGACGGGCGCATTTCGCCCAGCGTGCGGTTCGCGCCGCTGGCCGCCTATCTGTGGTTTGTGGAGACGCGGGTGCCGTGGGAAGGCCTCGGTACCGGAGGTTCCGGCAAGCCCGGCCCCTCACCCCAACCCGCTCCCCGAAGGGGAGAGGGAGTTGAACTGTCGCCGCTGCTGGGCGTGCATGGCGAGACAGCGATCGTGCTGCTGTACAACGGCATCCTCGGCGACCGTCGGCCGCAGGGTGGCAACGTGCTGACGCATGCGGTGTGGGAACACATCCACGCGCTGTTGCCCGAGCACACCGGTTCGTGGCTGGTGTACGGCGAGGCCAGCCGGCTGCAGCCGGCCACGCGCAAGCACTTGAACATCGAGTTCAAGCAGATTCCCTACGACATCCGGGTGCGTTGAGATGGCGCTGAGGCTGAAGAAATACCAGGAGAACGCACTGGCGGCGCTGGAGGCGTTTTTCACCGCCGCCCGCGGCCAGCGCAGCGCGGACGACATGCAGTCGGCTTTCAGCGATGCACGCCGCGCGGCGCTGGGCGAGAGCGCGCCGACCTTGCCGTACCACCCGTTCACCGCGGAATCGCCGGAGCTGCCGATCGCCTGCCTGCGCATACCCACCGGCGGCGGCAAGACGCTGATGGCGGCGCATGCGATCGAACGTGCGGCACGGTTGTACGTAGGCACCAGTGCGCCGCTGGCGCTGTGGCTGGTACCGAGCAACGCGATCCGCACGCAGACGCTGGAGGCGCTGAAGACGCCCGGCCATCCATATCGCGAGGCCCTGCTCGGTTACTGGCCGGACGACCGGCTCACGGTGATCGACATTGCCGACTGCGAGCAGTTGCGCGCGCAGGATTTCGGCAGCCGCGCGATCGTGGTGGTCGGCACCTTGCAGACGCTGCGGGTGGAAAACACCACCGGCCGCGAGGTGTATGCGTACAAGGAAAACTTCGAGCCGCATTTTGCCGCGGCGCCGGACGCCGATTTCTTCGAGCGCGTGAGCGAGCGCGATCTTGAGGCGCAGCCGTACCTGGGGCGTGGTGATCTGGGCAAGATCAAGCGCAGCTTCGCCAACCTGCTGGCCTGGCACCGGCCGATCGTGATCATGGACGAGGCCCACAATGCGCAGTCGAGCCTGTCGCTGGAGGTGCTCAAGCGCATCCGCCCGGCCTGCGTGATCGAGTGGACCGCCACGCCGGCGAAAGACCAGAACCTGCTGTACCACGTCTCCGCGCAGGAGCTGAAAGCGGCGCACATGATCAAGCTGCCGATCGTGCTGGCACCGCATCCGAACTGGCAGGAGTCGGTGCGCGACGCCGTGCTGACCCGCGACGTGCTGGCGCGCGAGGCGACCAGCGAGCCTGACTACGTGCGACCGATCGTGCTGTTCCAGGCCGACCAGCGCGGCAGCGAGGCGACCGTCGAGGTGCTCAAGGCGTTCCTGCTCGACACGCTGCACGTGGAGGAGCGGCGCATTGCCGTCGCCACCGGCAACCAGCGCGAGCTGGACGGCGTGAACCTGCTCGACCGCGCCTGCCCGGTGGATTTCGTGATCACGGTGGAGGCGTTGAAGGAAGGCTGGGACTGTTCCTTTGCCTACGTGTTCTGCACGGTGCAGAACATCCGCTCGGCCAAGGACATGGAGCAGTTGCTCGGACGCGTGCTGCGCATGCCGTACGCGCAGCGGCGCACATCGGAGAAATTGAATCGCGCCTACGCCCATGTCTGCGGTGCCGGCACGGCGCAGGTGGCCAACCAGCTGGCCGACCGGCTGGTGACGATGGGTTTCGAGGAAATGGAGGTGGCGCAGTTCGTGCAGCCGTCGCTGGATGCCGACCTGTTTGCCGAGCGGCCCGCGACATCGGCACCGGCGGAATCGGTGTTCGACCTGCCGCTGGCGGTGGCGCATGCGGTGGCGGCGATCTTGCCGGCACAGGTGAAGGTCGCCGAGGTGGACGGTGCGGGCCAGCTCACCGTGAGCGGCCTGATCGACGCCGAGGTCATGGTACAGGTCGTTGCCGCCGCGCCGAAGCGCGAGCGCGAGCATCTGGGCCGCGAACTGGAGCGGCACCAGACCCGCGCCTTGATGGCCGCTGCGGCCAGCGAACGCGGTGAGCTGTTCGCGCCGCTGCCGCAGCTGGCGGTGCCGTTGCAGGGCAGGTTGACCCTGTACGAGCCGGAGCTGCTGGCCGAATTCGCCGATTTCTCGCTGGCCGGCCTGGGCGCCGAGCTGCCGGACTTTCAGCGGCAGGAAACGGTTCGCCCGTACCTGATCGATGTCGAGCGCGGCCACATGCAGGTACGCGAGGACGAGGCGCAGTACGACCTTGGCCTCGACAGCGGTACCGAAGGCATTCGCCGCGAGGATGTATTGCGTGTGCTCGATCGACGCCTGCGCCGCGACGCGATCCTGCAACCGGACATGATCGCGTGGCTGGGACGGATGCTGGACGGGCTGGCGGCACGCGGCTTCGAGCTGACCTACCTGGCTCGCCACCTCAACGATCTGGCCGATGCCGCGGCCGCGCAACTGGCCAAGCTGCTCAAGGGCGAGAAGCGCGTCGTCTTTCAGCAATCGCTGCTGGCAGGATCGCAGCAGGTCCGGATCGACCGGCACATCCAGTTCCACTTCGATCCGCAGGTCTATCCGGCGCGCTGGCTCTATCCGGCGACGGCGCGCTACCGCTTCCGCAAGCACTACTATCCGCTGCCCGGCGAGCTGAAGGAGGACATCGACGCCGAGGAGACCGCCTGCGCGATCGAACTCGACCGGCTCGACGCGGTGAAACACTGGGTGCGCAACCTGGAGCGCCAGCCCGAGGCGTCGTTCTGGCTGCCGACCTCGAGCGACCGGTTCTACCCGGATTTCGTCGCCGAACTGACCGACGGTCGCCTGCTGGCGGTGGAGTACAAGGGCGGCTATCTGGAGAGCAACGATGACTCACGCGAGAAGCGCGACATCGGTAAAGTCTGGGCTGCGGCTAGCAAGGGGCGTTGCGTGTTCGCGATGGTGACCGATGCGAAGACCGCCGGCATGTCGATGGCGACGCAGTTGCGGCAAGCGATCGGCCTTTGAGACGAACCACCGGTTAGCGATTGACCGGCTCGGCAAACAGACGGCCGAATCGCTCCATGCGTCGCATAGATGACGGTGGGTTTGCGTTGCGCGGCGCGTTATACCACCGACTCCATCGCCGGTGGGGTAACGCCGTGGAGCCTCTTGACGGCGGCCTGAAATGAAACGGGCCGCGCAAGGCGGCCCGTTTGGGTTGCTGACCCTCGGCTTCGCCTGCTGCGCGAAGCCTGTCTTGAGACAGACTAAAGGTTCAGGACGAGCGACAGGATTGCTTACTTCAGCTTGGCGGCCTTGCGCAGCGCTTCGGCCTTGTCGGTCTTTTCCCACGAGAACGCGGTGTAGCCTTTGCCGTTCTTGTCCTTGACCTCGACCGGGCTGCGGCCGAAGTGGCCGTAGCTGGCGGTCTGCTGGTACATCGGGTGGATCAGGTCGAGCATCTGCAGGATGCCGTACGGGCGCAGGTCGAAGTGCGCGCGGATCAGCTTCTCGATCTTGTCGTCGCTGATCCTGCCGGTGCCGAACGTGGTGACCGAGATCGAGGTGGGGTGCGCCACGCCGATCGCGTAGCTCACCTGCACCTCGCAGCGGTCGGCGATGCCGGCGGCCACGATGTTCTTCGCCACGTAGCGCGCGGCGTAGGCGGCCGAGCGGTCCACCTTGGACGGGTCCTTGCCGGAGAACGCGCCGCCGCCGTGGCGGGCCCAGCCGCCGTAGGTGTCGACGATGATCTTGCGGCCGGTGAGGCCGCAGTCGCCCACCGGGCCGCCGATCTCGAACCTGCCGGTCGGGTTGATGTGGAACTTGGTGCCCTTGTGCAGCAGCTTGGACGGCAGCACGGGCTTGATGATGTGCTCGCGCACGGCCTCGATCAGGTCCTTCTGCTTCACGCCCGGGTCGTGCTGGGTGCTGAGCACCACGGCGTCGATCGCGGTGGCCACGCCGTTGTCGTAGCGCAGGGTGACCTGGCTCTTCGCGTCCGGGCGCAGCCACGGCAGCGGCGAGTTCTTCTTCTTGCGGACCTTGGCCTGCTGCTCGACCAGGCGGTGCGAGTAGTGGATCGCCGCCGGCATGTAGTCCTTGGTCTCGTTGGTGGCGTAGCCGAACATCAGGCCCTGGTCGCCGGCGCCCTGTTCCTCGGGCTTCTTGCGGTCCACGCCCTGGTTGATGTCGGGCGACTGCTTGCCGATCAGGTTCAGCACGCCGCAGGTGGCGCCGTCGAAGCCCACCTCGGAGGAGTTGTAGCCGATGTCGAGGATCACCTTGCGAGTGATCGCTTCCAGGTCGATCCAGGCGCTGGTGGTGATCTCGCCGGCGACGATGGCCACGCCGGTCTTGACCATGGTTTCGCAGGCCACGCGGGCACGCGGATCCTGCGCGAGGATCGCGTCGAGCACGGCGTCGGAGATCTGGTCGGCGACCTTGTCCGGATGGCCTTCGGAGACCGATTCGGAAGTGAACAGATGGCTGGACATCGCGTTTTATATCCTCGTGTACGGATAAAGAGATAAAAGAGGGCGGCATGATACAACGCCGCCCCCGGTTTTGCAGCCCGCGGAAATTCTGGCGGGGCGCCGGTTAGCTGCGTGTTCAGACGTCTGGATGGCCGGCGGCCACGGTGCGTGGCCGCCGGCCGACTTGCAGCCGGCCGATGTGCGCCGCCCGGGCTGCTCCGGCTCAGGCGGTGGAGGCCGCCGCGGCCAGTTCGGCGCGCAGCTGGCGGGCGCAGGCCAGCATGCTGCGCAAGGCGGCTTCCGTCTCGGGCCAGCCGCGGGTCTTCAGGCCGCAGTCGGGGTTGATCCACAGCTGGCCGGGCTGCAGCACGTGCAGCGCCTTGTGCAGCAGGGCCAGCATCTCCTCCTGCGCCGGCACGCGCGGCGAGTGGATGTCGTACACGCCGGGGCCGATGCCGTTGGGGTAGCGGAAGCGCACGAAGGCGTCCAGCAGCTCCATCCGCGAGCGGCTGGTCTCGATCGAGATCACGTCGGCGTCCATCGCGGCCACCGCCTCGATGATGTCGTTGAACTCCGAGTAGCACATGTGGGTGTGGATCTGGGTGGCGTCGCGCACGCCGCCGGCGGCGATGCGGAAGCTTTCCACCGCCCAGGCCAGATAGCCCGGCCAGTCGGCGCGACGCAGCGGCAGGCCCTCGCGCAGCGCGGGCTCGTCGATCTGGATCACCTTGATGCCGACGGCCTCCAGGTCGTGCACCTCGTCGCGCAGCGCCAGCGCGATCTGCCGGCATACGGTCTCGCGCGGCAGGTCGTCGCGCACGAAGGACCACTGCAGCATGGTGACCGGGCCGGTGAGCATGCCCTTCATCGGCTTGTCGGTGAGCGACTGGGCGAACGTCGACCAGCGCACCGTCATCGGCGCGGGCCGCGCCACGTCGCCCCAGATCACCGGCGGCTTCACGCAGCGCGAGCCGTAGCTCTGCACCCAGCCCAGCCGGGTGAACAGGTAGCCGTCGAGCTGTTCGCCGAAGTACTCCACCATGTCGTTGCGCTCGGGCTCGCCGTGCACCAGCACGTCCAGGCCGATCTCCTCCTGGAAGCGCACCACGCGTTCGATCTCGGCTTCCAGCCGCTGCCCGTAGGTGGCGTCGTCGAGCTTGCCGCCGCGGTGCGCGGCGCGTGCCTTGCGCAGTTCGTCGGTCTGCGGGAACGAGCCGATCGTGGTGGTGGGCAGCGGCGGCAGCGCCAGGGCTTCTGCCTGCGCGGTGCGGCGCGTGGCGTAGGGCGAGCGGCGCAGCGTCATCTGCGGGCTGAGTTCGTGCAGCCGGGCGCGCACGGCGGGGTTGCGCACGCCGGCTTGCTGCGCCTGTCGGTCGAGCAGGGCCTGCTGCGCCTGCAGCGCGGCTTCGGCTTCCGCTTGGCCGCCCAACGCATCGGCGTAGACGCGCAGTTCCTCGATCTTCTGTCGCGCGAACGCCATGCCGGCACGGCGCGCCGGATCGAGCGCGGTCTCCGCCTCGAGATCGATGGGCACGTGCAGCAGCGAGCAGGACGGCGCCAGCCACAGCCGCGCGTCGCCGAGGCGCGCGCGTGCCTTGCGCAGCAACGGCAGCGTGCGCCCGGGACGGCTGCGCCACACGTTGCGGCCGTCGACCACGCCGGCGCTCAGCACACGGCCATCGGGCAGGGCATCGAGCACGGCGTCGAGCTGTTGCGGCGCGCGCGCCAGGTCGACGTGCAGGCCCGCCGCCGGCAGGTCGGCGACGAGCGCGAGGTTGTCGCCCAGCGCGCCGAAGTAGCTGGCGAGCAGGATCTTCGGGCCGCCGGCTTCGGCAAGTGTCGCGTAGGCGCGGCGGTAGGCCGCGTGGTCCTCGGCGTCCTGGTCGAGTGCGAGGCAGGGCTCGTCCAGTTGCACCCAGTCCGCGCCGGCTTCGGCCAGCTTGCGCAACAGTTCGGCATAGGCGGGCAGCAGGGCGTCGAGCAGGGCGAGCCGGTCGCTGCCGTCCACGGTCTTGGACAGCAGCAGGAAGGACACCGGTCCCAGCAGGACCGGTCGCGCGCGGTGGCCCAGCGCCCGGGCTTCGCGGAATTCGGCCAGCGGCTTGTCGCCGGCGAGGGCGAAGCGCTGGCCGGCGTGCAATTCGGGCACCAGGTAGTGGTAGTTGGTGTCGAACCACTTGGTCATTTCCAGCGCGTGCAGGTCGTGGCCGCCGCGCTTGTGGCCGCGGGCCATCGCGAAATAGCCGTCCAGACGGCTTTCTGCGAACACCGGGCGATAGCGCCCGGGAATCGCGTCGAACAGCACGGCGGTGTCGAGCACGTGGTCGTACAGGCTGAAGTCGTTGCAGGGCACGACGTCGGCGCCGGCGTCGCGGGCCAGCTGCCAGTGCCGCGCCCGCAGCGCACGGGCGGCGTCGAGCAGGGCCTCCGCCGGCGTGTCGCCTTGCCAGTGGGCTTCCAGCGCGCGCTTCAGTTCGCGCTTCAGGCCGATGCGCGGAAAGCCGAGACAGGTAACGAGTGACATGGATGATTCCTCTTGCATGGATGGGCAAAGAGGAACGAAGGGTGGTCGGCCTGGCGGCCGCCGGTGACCTTCGCCCCCGCGGGCGAACCGGCGCGGCCGCGGGCAGGTGGAACCGGCACGCCCCGGGGGGCGGTGCACGGCTCCGGTATCTCCCCGCGGAGACGCCAGGTCGTACGGATGCGGCAATGCCGCTACCGGCCGGGGCAGGTATTCGGGCTCGTGGACGTCGCGCTCTACCTACTGTCCGTCGCTTCCCAGGCGCATCACGCCCAGTGCTGGTGACGGAGGTCGTTTCCACATACCGCTGCGGGGCAGCGCCGGATTCGCACCGGCTTCCCTTTTCATTCCATCCTTTCATTCGGATGAAAGGATGGAAACCTCGGCGCCGCGCAAGTTACGCTGGTGACGGGGCATCCGTCAACGGACGAGGCAAGGGGCGTGTGCATAATGCCGGTTCACCCCCACGGAGCCTCGCCATGAAGCATTTCCCGTGCATGGCTGCCCGCTGGCTGCTGGGCGCGGCCTGGCTGCTCGTCGCGTCGGCGGCGATGGCGGCCGACGGCCATCCGCCCGCGCCCGCGCAGTGGCGCGCCGAGATCGATGCCCTGGTGGCGCACGACCGCGCCAACCCACCGCCGCAGCACGCCGTGCTGTTCATCGGCAGCTCGTCGATCCGTTTCTGGACGCCCACGCTGGCGCAGGACTTTCCCGGCGTGCCGGTGATCGACCGCGGCTTCGGCGGTTCGGCGATCGCCGATTCGACCTGGTACGCCGATCGCATCGTGGTGCCGTACCACCCCGCGCTGATCGTGATGTACGCCGGCGACAACGACATCGACGAGGGCTTGTCGCCGCAGCAGGTGGCGGACGACTTCCGCGCCTTCGTGGCGCGCGTGCGGCGCGGCCTGCCGGGCGTGCCGGTGGCCTACGTCTCGATCAAGCCCAGCCTGGCGCGCTGGCCGCTGTGGCCGCGGATGCGCGAGGCGAACGGGCTCATCCGGCGGTGGGCGTCGACGCAGCGCGACGTGCGCTTCGTGGACGTCGCGCCACGGATGCTCGACGCGCGGGGCAGGCCGCAGCCGCGGCTGTTCCGGGCGGATGGCCTGCACATGAGCCCGGCGGGTTACGCGATCTGGATCGCGGCACTGAAGCCGGTGCTGGCGGACTACGGCTTCCACGTCGTTGCGCCGGCGGCACACGCGCCGAAATAGGCGCCGCGCCGTCCGTCCCGCATGCCGGACGGCGTTGTCACGCTGCTGACGCGCAAGCGCAACGCCGGCGTCCCGGTGGCCGCGCAATCTTGCGACGGGCCAAGCCGAGGTCGTCGCCATGCAAGCGATCGAGCAGCGTCTGCAGCAACGCTATCCGCACTGGTTCCGTGGCCGCCGCGGGCGCTTCGCCGTACCGCTGCTGCACGGGCTGGCCCGCTGGTCGGGGTTCGACGGCATCGACACCTTCTGTACCGAACACGGCCACCTGCGCGGCTTCGCCTTCGTCGAGGCGGCCATGCGGTGGCTGGAGATGCGTTACGACGTCGACACGGACGCGCTGGCGCGCATCCCCGCGCGGGGGCCGCTGCTGGTCGTGGCCAACCATCCGTGCGGCGCGCTCGACGCACTGACACTGCTGGACATGGTGGGGCGGGTGCGGCGTGACGTGCGCATCGTCGCCAACGAGGTGCTGACGCTGGTGGAGCCGCTGGCGGAACTGCTGCTGCCGGTGCGCGTGTTCGGCGGCAGCGCCGGAGCGGCCAGCCTGCGCCGGGTCGAGCGCGCGCTGCGCGACGGGCAGTGCGTGATCGTGTTCCCGGCCGGCGAGGTCTCGCGGCTGGGCCTGCGCGGCGTGCGCGATATACGTTGGCGCCCCGGCTTCCTGCGTTTCGCGCGCCGCGCGCCGGCGCCGGTGTTGCCGGTGCGCATCGAGGCGCGCAATTCGGCGCTGTTCTACGGGATTTCCGCGCTGTGCCGCCCGGCCTCGACGGCGCTGCTGGCGCGGGAGATGCTGGCCCGGCGGCGGCGGCCGGTGCGTCTGCACGTGGGCGAGCCCATGGTGGTCGCGGACGACGAACGCGAACGTGATGCGCTCCGGCGCATCCGCCGCGCGCTGCATGCCGCCGGCCGCGGCGAAACGGTGG
The DNA here is from genome assembly GCF_040812275.1 of Rhodanobacter geophilus. Lineage (NCBI taxonomy): Bacteria > Pseudomonadati > Pseudomonadota > Gammaproteobacteria > Lysobacterales > Rhodanobacteraceae > Rhodanobacter > Rhodanobacter geophilus. The sequence goes on from NZ_JBFOHL010000014.1 coordinate 22,171, forward strand.
CCATGGCGGGGCCCGCGCCGCTGGCGCCTCCCGTCGACGCGCAGCTGGTGGCGTCGGAAGTGGCGGCCGCCGAACTGCTAGGCGCCACCAGCGACGGCAAGCAGATCCGTCTCGCCCGCGCCATCGGCGGCTCGCCGCTGCTGCAGGAGATCGGCCGGCTGCGCGAACTGACTTTCCGCGAGGTGGGCGAGGGCACCGGCCGCAGCCGCGACCTCGACGCCTACGACGCGCACTACGACCACATCCTGGTATGGGACGCGCAGGCCGTGCGCATCGCCGGTGCCTATCGCGTGATGCGCGGCGCCGAGGCGCTGGCGCGCACCGGGCTGGCCGGCCTGTACACGGCCTCGCTGTTCCGCTACGCGGACGCGGCCGTGCCGCGGCTGGCGGCGGGATTGGAACTGGGCCGCAGCTTCGTGGTGCCCGACTACTGGGGCAGCCGCAGCCTCGACTACCTGTGGCAGGGCATCGGCGCCTACCTGCAGCGCTACCCGGGCGTGCGCTATCTCTATGGCGCGGTGTCGATCAGCGCCGCGCTGCCGCGCGCGGCCAGCGAGCAGATCGTGGCCTATTACCAGCGCTACCACGGCAGCGCGCAGCCACTGGCCAGCGCCCGCCAGCCGTTCGTCCTCGATTCCTCGGCGCCATCGTTCGACGGGCTCGACGGCGCGGCCGCGCACGAGGCGCTGAAGCTGGCGCTGGACCGGCTCGGCGCCTCGGTGCCGATGCTGTACAAGCAGTACACCGAGCTGTGCGAACCCGGCGGCGCGCGCTTCCTCGCCTTCGGCGTGGACCCGGGCTTCAGCGGCTCCATCGACGGCCTGATCGAGGTGGACCTGGAGCAGCTGCGGCCGCGCAAACGCCAGCGCTACCTGGAGCGCCGGCAGGACGCCATGGCATGAGCCGCACGACCGCCCCGTTCGAGCGGCGGTTGCGCACGGTGTTCCTGTCCGACGTGCACCTGGGCACGCGGCATTGCCATGCGGCGGAGCTGGCGGACTTCCTCGACGGCCTGCACTGCCGGCAGTTGTACCTGGTGGGCGACATCGTCGACCTGTGGTGGATGGCGCAGCGCCGCTCGCAATGGAGCGGCGCGCATACCCGCGTGATCGAGGCGCTGCACGCGCTGCATGCCCGCGGCACGGCGATCGTCTACGTGCCGGGCAACCACGACCGCCCGCTGCGGCGGGTGTGCGGATTGATGCTGCCCGGCATGCGGGTGCGGCGGCGCGCGGTGCACGTCACCGCCGACGGTCGCCGCCTGCTGGTGACGCACGGCGACGACTACGACAACGTCACCCAGTTCGGCGGCCTGCAGGAACGCCTGGGCGACTGGCTGTACTACCGCATCCTCACCTGCAACCGCTGGCTCAACCGCGCGCGGCGGCGGCTGGGCCTGCGCTACTGGTCGCTGTCGGAGTTCGTGAAGCGCCGCAGCAACGCCGCCGAGCGCTACATCGAGCGCTTCGTGCAGGCGGGGCTGGACGATGTGGCGCGGCGACGGCTCGACGGCATCGTCTGCGGCCACATCCACCGCGCCGGGCTGGTCCAGCGCGACGGCCTGGTCTACGCCAACGACGGCGACTGGGTGGAAAGCCTCACCGTGCTGACCGAGGAGATGGACGGCACGCTGCGCCTGCTCGGACATCGTGGCGAGGTGCAGGCCGAGCTGCCGCCACGCCTGCGCCTGACGATGGTGGAGCTGCCGCGCGAGCTGGCGGCTTGAAGCCGCGTCAGGCGGCCAGGCGCTCGCCGGCCGACAGCGCGGCGAAATAGTCGCGGGTCAGCCGGAGCTGCTCGGCCGCGGTTTCCGCGCGGTTGACCACCCCGCGGAACGCGGCATTCTCCGGCCGATCCTTGGCGTACCAGCCCAGGTGCTTGCGCGCGATGCGCACGCCGGCCTGCTCGCCGTAGAAGGCGTAGAGGTGTTCCAGGTGGCCGAGCAGGATGGTTGCCACCTCGGCGGGCGCGGGCTCGGGCGGCAGCTCGCCGGTGGCGAGGTAGTGGGCGATCTCGCGGAAGATCCACGGCCGGCCCTGCGCGCCGCGGCCGATCATCAGCGCATCCGCGCCGGTGGCGGCCAGCACGTGCCGGGCCTGCTGCGGCGTCGCCACGTCGCCGTTGGCGAACACCGGGATGCGCACGCTGGCCTTCACCGCGGCGATGGTCTCGTATTCGGCCTCGCCCTCGTACCTGTCGGCGCGGGTGCGGCCGTGCACGGCCAGCGCGGCGATGCCGGCGTCCTCGGCGATGCGCGCGACGTTGAGCGCGTTCCGGTTCTGGCGATCCCAGCCGGTGCGGATCTTCAGCGTCACCGGCACGTCCACTGCATCGACGACTGCCTTGCAGATGCGCGCCACCAGCGGTTCGTCCTGCAGCAGGGCGGAGCCCGACCACACGTTGCACACCTTCTTCGCCGGGCAGCCCATGTTGATGTCGACGATCTGCGCGCCGTTGGCCACGTTGAAGCGCGCGGCCTCGGCCAGCATCGCCGGGTCGTAGCCGGCGATCTGCACGCTCACCGGTTCGGGCTCGCCCGCGTGGTCCATGCGGCGCAGGGATTTGCGTGTATGCCACAGGCGCGGGTCGGCCGTTGTCATCTCGGACACGGCCAGGCCCGCGCCCAGCCGCTTGCACAGCAGGCGGAACGGCTTGTCGGTGACGCCGGCCATGGGGGCCAGCGCCAGCGGCGGGTCGATGCGGTAGGGGCCGATCTGCATGCCGGTATTGTACCCGGCCGACCCTTTGGACCCGCGTATGGGCACGATCTGGCGCAGGCACGCATGGCTGCTTTTGTCGTTGCTGCTGCCGTTGCCGACCGCAACGCTGGCACACCACCCGGAGGGTGTGAAGGCCGTCCGGAGAGGCTATGATCGCAACGAGAGGCACTTGACAGGGAATGGGCTTCGGATGTTCCGGGGGGCGTGGCTGGGTCTGTTGCTGCTGTTGACGGTGATGCCTGCCGTCGCGGCGCCGATGAACGCGTTCCGCGAAAGCGCGGTGACCAATCCGCACGGCCTGATCATCTTCGTGCGCCAGCAGCTCGACCAGGCCGGCACGACGCTGACGCCCACGCGCGAACGCGAGCTGCTGTGGGGCATGGGCACGGCCGCGATCAACAGCAACGACGATGCCGCGCTGGCCGAGGCCACGCTGCGGCTCGATGGCCTCGCCACGATGGGGCACGATCCGGTGGCCGCCGCCGCCGCGGGTTTCCTGCGGGCGCGGCACGACATCGCCAACGGCCTCGGCGACGGACTGGGCGAGGCCCTGAAGGCGGCGGACAAGGTGCTGGGGGAGGCCGATCCCGAAATCGTGGCCTGGGCGCGCTTCCAGTTGTGCGACGCCTATGCGCTGGACGAGAAGGCGGCCAAGGCGCTGCCGCTGTGCCACCAGTCGATCGAGGCCTATCGCGCACTGAACGACGACTTCGGCATCGGCGACGCCGAGAACGACGTGGGCATCGCCCTGGCCACGCTGAACCGGGTCGGCGACGCGGCGACGGCTTACGAGCGTTCCCGCCGCTACTACGCGAAGGTCGACGCGGAGCAGCTGGTGGTGATGGTGGGCGACAACCTGTCGAAGATGTATCTGAAGCAGGGCCGCGCGCGCGAGGCGCTGGCCCTGTCCCAGGCATCGCTGAAGCAGGAGCTGGCCGCCGGTCGCATCAGCGACTCGCTGGACTCCCGCACCGACATCGCCCAGGCGCAGGCGGCATTGGGGCATCATCGCCAGGCCTATGCGCAGATGCGGGAGGCCGTGGCGCGGGCGCGCAAGGCCGGCATCAACGGCCAGCTGATCGACATGCTGAGGGTGGAAAGCCGGCTTGCCGAGCAGGCCGGCGACCTGCGCCATGCGCTGGCCGACGAGCGCGAGGCGGCACGGCTCGGCAGCACCGTCGACACGCCGGCGCTGCGCGCCATCGAGGTCGAGCTGGAGCAGCGCTATGCCGTGCGCGAGAAGGAACTGCGCATCAGCGAGCTGGAGCACGCCAACGAGCTGAAGGACCTGCAGCTCAAGGCGGCGCAGGCCGATGCGGCGCGCCGGCGCGAGGAGCAGCGCCGCCAGCGGCTGGTCAACCTGACGATCGCGCTGCTGGCGGCGGCCTTGCTGCTGATCGTCGGCCTGCTCGTGCTGCTGCTGCGTGCGCAGCGCCGGCATGCCGCCGAACTGCAGGCGCAGGCCTTGCGCGATCCGCTTACCGGCATCGCGAACCGGCGGGCGTTCCAGCAGCGCGCCACCGAGTTGCTGGGTCGACCGCGCGAGGCGCATGCGCTGCCGCACGTGCTGCTGCTGATCGACATCGACCATTTCAAGAGCATCAACGACAGCATCGGCCATCCGCAGGGCGACCGGGTGCTGCGGCTGCTGACCGACTACCTGCGCATCGCGGTGGGTTCCTGCTTCGTGGCGCGCATCGGCGGCGAGGAATTCGCCGTGCTGTGTCCCCAGGCCGGCTTGGCCGCAGGCTTGCGGCTGGCCGAGATCCTGCGCGCAGGGGTGGCTGCATTGATGCTGCCGAAAGACCTGCAGGTGGCCAGGCTGACGATCAGCATCGGCGTGGCGCAGTTCGACGGCGTGCGCTGCCACGACCTGTCGAGCTGGATGCGCGCCGCCGATCTGGCCCTGTACGCGGCCAAGTCCGGCGGCCGCGACCAGGTGGTGGCGAGCAAGCTGGTCGGCTGACTCAGTGCGTGGGCACGACGCGGCCGGCTGCGGCGGGGGCGTGCCGATGCTTGAACAGCGGCACGAACAGCACCGCCATCACCAGCGCATAGCCGGCGAAGGCCAGCCAGATGCCGCGCCAGTCCTTGCAGATCAGCACGGCGTCGTTGCACTGGTGGTTGGTGAAGAAGTGGTCGATCACGAAGCCGGCGATCAGGCTGCCCAGCACCGCGCCCACGCCGTTGGTCATCAGCATGAACAGGCCCTGCGCGCTGGCGCGGATCTTCGGGTCGGCCTGGCCTTCCACGAACAGCGAGCCGGAGATGTTGAAGAAGTCGAACGCCATGCCGTAGACGATGCACGACAGCACGATCATCCACAGCCCGCCCGCCGGGTTGCCGAACGCGAACAGGCCGAAGCGCAGCACCCAGGCCAGCATGCTCATCGTCATCACCGCCTTGATGCCGAAGCGCTTCAGGAAGAACGGGATGGTGAGGATGAACGCGGTTTCGGAGAACTGCGAGATCGAGATGATGATGGTGGAGTACTTCACCGTCAGCAGGTTGGCGTAGGCCGGCACCTTGACGAAGTCGCTGAGGAAGGCGTCGCCGTAGGCGTTGGTGAGCTGCAGCGCCGCGCCCAGCAGCATCGCGAAGACGAAGAACACAGCCATGTTGCGGTTGCGGAACAGCACGAACGAGGTCAGCCCCAGCCGGTCGGCCACGCTGTGGCTGTGCTCGGCATCCAGCTTGGGCGGGCACTTCGGCAGGGTGAAGGCGTACAGGCCCAGCAGCAGCGAGGCGCCCGCGGCCACGTGGAACTGCGCGGCGGAGGCCTTGAAGCCCAGCAGGCTGGTGGTCCAGGTGGCGGCGATGAAGCCGATCGTGCCCCACACGCGGATCGGCGGGAAGGTTCCCACCACGTCGAGGCCTTCCTGCTTCAGCGCGTTGTACGCCACCGTGATCGCCAGCGAGATGGTGGGCATGTAGAAGCACATGTTCAGCAGCATCACCCAGAACATCTGCTGCGGGTCGGCGACGTGGGGTATCGCGAACAGCACCACCGCGCCGGCGATCTGGAACAGTCCGTACAGCCGCTCGGCGTTGATCCACTTGTCCGCCACGATACCGGCCAGCGAGGGCATGAACAGCGCGGCGATGCCCATGGTCGAGAAGATCGCGCCGAAGCTGGTGCCCGACCAGTGCTGGGTCTGGAACCACCACGTGCCGACGGTCAGCAGCCAGGCGCCCCAGATGTAGTACTGGAGGAAATTCAGGACGACGAGGCGGAGCTTGAGGCTCATGGATGCGGATTCCCCTGCTTGGGCCGGGGACGGTCCCGTGGCCATGCTGCTTGGACCGGGGCAGATTAGATGAAGCTTCGACCGAGCGGCAAGGCGCGGTGCATCGTCCGGCTGCGGCTACACTGCGCTTCCGCCATCCCGCCCGCAGCGTGCCGCATGAGCCTGTTCCTGACCATCGCCATCGTGCAGCTGATCGCCCTGATGAGCCCGGGCCCGGATTTCTTCTACGTCTCGCAGACCGCGGTGAGCCACTCGCGCCGCGAGGCGCTGGCCGGCGTGGCGGGCATCACGCTGGGCGTGGCGGTGTGGGCCGCGCTGGCGCTGCTCGGCCTGCAGTTGCTGCTGCACCGGCTGCTGTGGCTGGAACGCGCGATCGCGGTGTGCGGCGGCGCCTACCTGTGCTGGATGGGGCTGAAGATGCTGCGTGGCGCGCTGGCTGTGCCCGCCGGCGGCGCGCCGGCGCACGCGGTGAAACTGGCGGACGGCGCATGGCGCGCCATGCGCAACGGCCTGTTCACCAATCTCTCCAATCCCAAGGTGGTGGTGTATTTCGGCAGCATCTTCTCCGCCTTCCTGGGCGACGGGCAGGGCGCCTGGGCGCGCTGGGGGTTGTGGCTGATGGTGGTGGCCGAGACGCTGCTGTGGTTCGCCCTGGTGGCCGGCGTGTTCGCCCTGCCCGCGATGCGCCGCGGCTACCTGCGCCTGGCGCGCTGGATCGACGGCTGCGCCGGCGCGGTGTTCGTGCTGTTCGGAGTGCACCTGATCTTCGCGCGCCGCGTGTCCTAACGCAGCGCAAGCCCCGTCTGCCGGCGCAGTTCCGGCAGCAGCTCCGCTTCGAACCACGGATTGCGCGTTAGCCACAGCCGGTTGCGCGGGCTCGGGTGCGGCAGCGGCAGCACGCCGCGCGCGAGGTGTTCGCGCCAGGCCAGCACGGTGTCGGTGAGCGTGCGGCCGCGCCGCTCGCCGAGCAGGCCGGCCTGGGCGTACTGGCCGATCGCCAGCGTCAGCCGCACCTGCGTGAGGCATGGCAACAGCAGCGGATGCCAGGTGGGCGCGCATTCCGGTCGTGGCGGCAGGTCGCCGTCCTTGCCGGTGCCGGGGAAGCAGAAACCCATCGGCACGATGGCGATCCTGCCGGCGTCGTAGAACGTGGCCTTGTCGACGCCCAGCCATTCGCGCAGGCGGTCGCCGCTGACGTCGTTGAACGGGATGCCGGTGTCGTGCACCTTGCGCCCCGGCGCCTGGCTCACGATCAGCAGCCGCGACCGCGGCGACGCCTGCAGCACCGGGCGCGGCCCCAGCGGCAGGTGGGCCTCGCACAGGCGGCAGGCACGGACGCGCGCCACCAGTCGGTCGAAGGCTTCCGGTTCGCTCACGGCAGCAGCTTGCCCGGGTTGAGGATGCCGTCCGGGTCGAACGCCGCCTTGATGCCGCGCATCAGGTCCAGCGTGGTGGCCGGCAGCGCCAGCGGCATGAACTCGCGCTTGACCACGCCGATGCCGTGCTCGCCCGAGATCGTGCCGTCCAGCGCGATCACCAGCGCGAACAGCTCGGGCAGGGCGGCATGGGCGCGCTCGATCTCGTCCACGTCGCGCGGCAACAGGTTCACGTGCAGGTTGCCGTTGCCGGCGTGGCCGAAGCTCACGATGGGCACGGCGTGCCGTGCCGCCAGCTGGCGCACGCCATCCACCAGCTCGGGCAGGCGGCTTACCGGCACCACCACGTCCTCGTTGATCTTGTGCTGGGTGGCGGCGCGCTGGGCGAAGGAAAGCGCCTTGCGCGCCGCCCACAGGGCGCGGGTCTGGGCCTCGTCGCGGGCCACCTCCAGCTGCACCAGTCCCTCCACGCGGGCGGCGGACTCGACGGCGGCGACCGCGCCGTCCAGCGCATCCGGTGCGCCGTCCAGCTCGATCATCAGCAGCGCCTCGGCCGCGGGCACGCCGGCTTCGGGCTGGTGCTCGCGGGCCAGCTTCAGCGCCAGCGCATCCATGAACTCCAGCGCGCAGGGCGTGGCCGGCTGCGCCATGATGCGCGCCACCGCCCGCACCGCCGCCGCGGTATCGCGATACGTGGCGCGCAGCGTGCGCACCGCCAGGGGTTTCGGCGTGAGCTTGAGCGTGGCCTCGGTGATCAGCGCCAGCGTGCCTTCCGAGCCGACCAGCAGGCGGGTGAGGTCATAGCCGATCGCACTCTTGGTGGTCTGCGTGCCGCAGCGGAAACCTTCGCCGTTGCCGGCCACGGCGCGCAGGCCCAGCACGTTGTCGCGCGTGGAACCGTATTTCACCGCGTGCGGCCCGGAGGCGTTGCAGGCGAGGTTGCCGCCCACCGTGCACCACGGCGCCGAGCCCGGATCGGGCGCCCAGAAGAAACCGTGCGGCGCCAGCGCCTGCTGCAGCGCCTCGTTCGTCACGCCCGGCTCCACCACGGCGAGGCGGTTGTCGGGATCGATGCGCAGGATGCGGTCCATGCGCATGAAGTTCGCCACCACGCCGCCAGCCATCGGCACCGAGGCGCCGGTGGAACTGGTGCCGCCTCCACGCGCGGTAAGCGGCACGCGGTGCGCGCGGCAGGCGCGCACCAGCGCCTCCACCTGCGCATGTTCCGTCGGGAAAACCACGGCATCCGGCAGCGCGTTGAGCCGGGAGTTGTCGCAGGCATGGGCACGCCGATCGGCTTCGGTCGTGGACACGGCGCCGGGTGGAAGGCTTGCGTGCAGCAAATCCAGAAAGTCGGTGGGCATCAGTGGCATCGCATCAGTTTAATGCCGGCACGCCACCAGTTCGTGGGGCATGCGAAGCGCCGGGCCTGGCAGTCGCGCAAGTCGATCCGATCTTCGGCCCCATGCCGGTTCACCCGGCGATCCGGTGCCGCGGCACGTCACATGCCGGGTGCCAGGCCGGCCTGCCCCCGAGATTGGCCGGTCCGTGACGGCGAGACGCCGCATAAGCCCGCTTCATCAACCGATGCGCATGGGACACGGGAGTGCACCGGGTATCCGGTGCGATCGCGGTGGCCGGATTTCTCGCGGCTGCCTTTGGAGCCCATTGGCCGGGCCGTTTACTGGACGCTCTTCTCGTTGGCGCTGGCGTAGACCTGATCGGCCCACTGGGTGGCATTGAGGTAGATCGTTGCCAGACGCTGGATGCGCTGCGGCGGGATCTGCGCGCTGGTCAGCTCATTGGCCTCCCAGGCGAGAATCTGCTGCAGGATCGAGGCAAACGGCCCGCCGCGGCCGGTCAGCGCATCGCTGATCTCGGGCGCCAGGCGCAGCTGGGGCAGCAGGAACTCCATCGGCGCGCACATCAGGGTGTCCAGCAACGAGAACAGGCCGACGGTGAACGCCATTTCGGCGTGTCCGTGCGGCATGCCCTGGGCCAGTTCCTCGCACATGTGGGCGCGGATCAGTGCGGCGCGCAGCAGCTCGGGTGGACGGTCGTCCATGCTGCACATCGCCATGGTGTCGACCCAGTTGCGCATGCGGGTGACGCCGAAGAAGATTGCCGCTTGCTGTACCGACTTCAGTTGCCGCGGCAGTGCGAAGTAGGCTGAATTGACGCAGCTCAGCAGCTTGTAGCTGAGCACCGCATCGTCGCGGATGATGTTGCCCAGCTCGACCGGGCCCGGGTTGCTTTCGTGCAGCACGCCCATCAGGCGCAGCATGCTCAAACGGTTGGCGGTGAGCACGGGAACGGCCATGGGTTGCGGCACCAGCAGGTAGCGCCCCTGCACTGCTCCCAGCGGCAGCTCCATGCAGCGCTCGTAAGTGGCGTGATCGTTCACCTGCCCGGCGACCACGTGCAGGCCACGCGCATGCAGATGCCTGGCGCGCTGCGCCAGCAGTTCCGGCGACAGCTGGCTGGCATCCAGCCGGACCAGTTGCACCATCTGCAGCAGGGCTTCGAACGGCAGGCTGTTGTCGAGATCCTCCTCCCCGACGTCCAGCATGAACTGGCAGCCGCGCTGCGCCATCTGTTGCAGGCGCTTCACCAGCGGCGCGTCGTTGGCCACGTGCGGTTGCAGCACCACGCCAAGGCGCGGCTGATGCAGCAACACGTCGGCGTCTTCCGGCAGCAGCTCGGCCGGCAGGTTCAGGAACGTGCGATTGCCGCGCACCAGGCGAGTCAGGGCGCCGTCGGTGATCATTCCCAGCGCGCTCTGCAACAGCGCCTGTGCGTCGCCGCCTTCTCGGTGGAACAGGATCTCGTAGGCGAACAGCTCGCGCTCGCGATTGAGCAGCGGCACGCGCATCACCGGAAGCGCTGGGGAGGTGCTTTCGTAGGCGGGGGGAGTGCCAGTGGCGTTGGCGGCGGAAGTGGGGGCGGGACTCATGGTTGATCCGGCATCGCGTTGGGTGGTGAAGCGTTCCGCGGCCGGCGGCGCGCGGGAGACGCGCACGCGGATGCGGGCGGCGATGTGCTCATCTCGACATCATGCGGCGGCCAACGAGCGCGAACGTGCGCCGGCGTGCAACTCGCCACTGCGGTCATAAAGCCCGCTGCCGCTGTCTGCACCGGTCAGCACCGCCAGGGCCTGGCGAACCAGTTGCAGGCGCTGGATGGCGATGCTGCCGTTGCGCTGGTTGAGCCGGTGGCAGTGCTGCAGCGACTCCACGATGGCCGTCCAGGCCGGATCCGTCGCGGCCTCGGTCTGCGGTTGTTCGCGCGCCAGCAGGCGGCGCTCCGCGTCCAGTTGCTCCAGCTGTTGCATCAATGCCTGCTTGCGCGTGCCGGCAACGCCAAGTGCTTCGGTGTTGCCGGTGTCGAGCGCGTCGCGCTCGGTCCGGAGCACCTGCACCAGTTGGTCAAGCGCCTGGTGCATCTCGCCCTGCACGGCCGCCAGGGCTTCGTTGAACTCCTGCCGCAGTTGCGGGCTCATGCCTTGTCCGTGCCGCCGAGCTGCCGTTCCATGGAGATCATGCGATCGGCGACGCGGCCGGCGTCGATCTTGTAGCTGCCGTTGGCCAGTGCCTGGCGCACGCGTTCCACCCGTTGCGAATCGATGGGGGTGGTGTTGTCGGCACGTGCCGCCTGCTGCAGCGCCTTGGCCGAGTCGGTCAGCTTGAGCTGGTCGTCGGCCTTGGCAGCAGGCGCACCGGATCCGGCAGCCGTGGCCGAGGATTCCGCCGTCGCGCTGCTACCCGGCTGGCTGGCGGCCTGCGGGAGTTTCGGCAAACCGTTGTTGGAAATGGTCGTGTTCATGCGTCCGTTCTCGCTGCGGAGTGGCCCTGTGAATACAGCATCGGCAGGGGGCACGGGAACTTTAGGGGCGGGAAGAGGGGCGGGGAAGGCATGGCGGGTGGTCAGGGCAGGGCGAGCACCACGCCGGGGGCATGCACCATCGCGTCGACCACCTTGCCCGAGCTTTCGTTGCGCACGCGCAGGCGGGCGCCATTGTCGCCGCTGCCCAGCGCCACGCCGTCGGTGCGCACCACGATGCCGTCGAGACTGGCCACCACCTGCACGTGATCACCCGCCCGCACCATGCGCCGGCCGCCGAGCGCGGAGGGGGTGAGCACGCTGCCGCTGGGCAAGGCGCGGGCAAGGGTGCGTCCGGCCACCTGATCGAGGTTGCCGACGTAGCCATAGCCGAGCCGGGTCACATCGCGTTCCTCGGCATGCACGTCCTCCGGGCGCAGGCCATCGCCGCGCAGCAGGGCGCGATTGGTCACCAGCACGGGGCGGAACAACTGCAACTGCACCTGCACGCGCACCGTCCAGCCTTCGGCCTGCGGGCAATGCACGGGCACGCTCAGGCGCGGCGCGGCGCGGACGGCATCGGCCAGCGTGGCACGCAGCGGTACGCTGCACGATGCCAGCCGCACGCGTGGATCGAGCGGCACGGCCAGGGCCACCACGCGGCCGCCGGGCAGTTCGAAATGGGCGCGAACAGCCTGTTCGGCAACGGCCCGCACGGTGTCCGGCGAGGGCACGGCGGCAAGGCTGATGCCCGGCAGGCCCAGCCATGCCAGTACAAGCAGTCGGCCGGCGCTGGCCCGATGCCCGCTCACGCGTCCGCCAGCAAGCTGTCGAGTTGTCCGAGCAGGGCATCGCGGCCGAATTCGATCTGCCGCGCGAGTGCGGCGGCCTGCTCCGCCTCGCCATCGCACAGCAGCGCGACGAAGCGGCTGCCCTGTTCACACAGCCGCGCGCCGGTTTCGGCCAGGCTGGCCGTGGCAGGGTGGTCCGGACGCAGCGCGCCCAGTCGCTCGACGCTGCGCCGGATCGCATGGGTATCGAACCAGCGGCGATCCAGCGCGGCAGGTTCGAGCAACGCCAGTTCGGCGGCCTGGCGCAGGTTGAGGGCGGCCTCGCGCACGGTCAGGCTGAGGCTGCCCGGATCCTTGCCGCTGATGCCTTCCAGCCAGTCCAGGCCCAGCCGGTGGGAGAGCAGCGCGGCGCGCTGCAGCGAGTCGGATTGGCGCCGTGCCTCGCCGGCGCGGCGCTGCAACGCACCGAGCGCGGCCTGGACGCTGGTGGCACGCGCATGCTGCGCATCGTGGCTCTGCTGCAACTTGTGGACGCGATCGCCGGCCGCGCGCAGCGCCTGGCTGCCGGCATCCAGGGTGGTGCCCGACTGCGCCGCGCCGGCCTGGGCGCGCTCCAGTTGCTGCAGGCTGTGCTGTACGTCGCCGTTCAATTGCGTGGAGAAGTCGCCGATCGAACCAGTGACGTTCTCGATCTCGGCGGTGGTGAGGGCGGTCTTCTCCGCCAGTTGCTTGACCTCGTCGGCGACCACGGCGAAGCCGCGGCCGGCCTCGCCGGCGCGGGCGGCCTCGATCGCCGCGTTCAGCGCCACCAGGTTGGTCTGGTGGGCGATTTCCTGCACGGTCGCGGTGAGCTTGCGGATCTGCTCCACCTGCTCGGCCAGCTTGCTCTGGTTCCGGTTCATCGCCGCCAGCGCGCTGCGCAGCAGGCGCAGCTGGCCGTCGAGTTCGCTGACGTTGCCGCTGCCCGCCTGGCTGGCCTGGCTGGCCCGGTCCAGCTCGGCGCTTACCTGCCGCAGGGCCGTCGAGATACCGGCGCTGCCATCCGTCAAGCGATCGACGCTGCCACGGCCGTCGGTGGCGGCCTGGTCCAGCGCCGCCTGTTCGCGCGCCAGCTGCTGCACCGCGGCCAGCACCAGGCTCTGCTGCTCCACCGCCTGCAGCGCCACCGCCGCTGGCGGTCGATGGGCGAGGCGCGCCAGCAGCGGCGCCAGTGCTTGCGCGGCGCGCGGATGCTGCTGCCGCAGCGCGGCCAGCCGCGCCTCGTCGCCGGCGGCGGCGGCTTGCACCAGGGGGGCGAGGTGCTGATTCCAGATCAGGCTCATGGGGTGGGCATCACCTTTGTCGAATGTGCGGCAGGGCCGTCGCAGGGGACTGCATCGTCCAAAACCGGCGCGACTTGAGGAAGCAAGCGGCATGCCACCTCCGCGGACAGCGGTCGTGCTCAAGCACATGGCGACGCGGTCGATAGCCTGCGCGTACGGCCGCCGCGGCGGCGGGTCATTCGCGAGGAGTCCGCATGGGCGGCACGCTGCTGGAAAAGGTGGAGCAACATACCCGGCTGGCCGGCCACAACCGGGTAGCCATGCTGTTGTTCCGGCTCGGCGACGCGCAGCTGTTCGGCATCAACGTGTTCAAGGTGCGCGAGGTGATGCGCCGGCCGCCGCTGGAACGCATGCCAGGCACGCATGCCTTGCTGGCGGGCAGCTGCGATTACCGCGGGCAGACCATCCCGGTGATCGACCTGGCCGCCGCGCTCGGCTATCCGCCACTGCGCGACGAGGCGTCGGCGCACCTGATGGTCACCGAGTTCAGCCGTTCGGTGCAGGGCTTCCTGGTTGCCGACCTGCAGCGCATGGTGCAGTGCGACGGCGACAAGCTGGAGGCGCCGTCCGCCTCGCTGGGCTTCGGCGCAAGGGTCAACGCGGTGACCCGCGTCGACGGTGCGCTGCTGGCGGTGGTGGACGTGGAGCAGGTACTGGCCGGCATCGATGCCGCGCCGACCGGGTTGTCCATGCAGATGCAACGGCTTGCCGGCGCACGTACGCTGGCGCCGCGGCGGGTGATGGTGGTGGACGACTCGCTGATCGCCCGCCATCGCCTGGTCGACCTGTTCCGGCAGATGGACATCGAGTGCGTGGTGGCGCAGGACGGCCGCGAGGCGCTCGAGCGCCTGCTCGAACTGGCCGCCGCCGACCCGGCCGAGGGCGTCAAACTGGTGGTTTCCGACATCGAGATGCCGCGCCTGGACGGCTATGCGCTGACCCGCGCGATCCGCGAGGCGCCGGAGCTGCGCCGGCTGAAGGTGGTGCTGCACAGTTCGCTCAGCGGCATCTTCAACGAGGCGATGGTGAAGGAGGTCAAGGCCGACCGCTTCGTCGCCAAGTTCCAGCCGGATCTGCTGGCGCAGGCCGTGCTGGAACTGCTGCCGGCGGAACCGCTGGCCGGCTGACGCCCGGCGAAGGGCGCCGGCGGGGCGTCAACAAACCGACTCTTCCCCGGCGCGGCCCTCGCGGCGCCCGGGCGCGAACCTTGCCAGGCCAGTCGTGGCAAGGGTTCCGGCGTGGTGGCATGCAACTTGCCTCCGGCTCCATGCGGCAACCGCACGCGGAGCAGACCGATGAGCCCCATCCCGCAAAACCTGTTCGGCATCCACACCCAGGCGCTCGACCTGTGGCAGCGCCGTGCCGACGTGCTGGCCAACAACCTCGCCAATGCCGACACCCCCGGCTACCTCGCCCGCGACGTCGACTTCCGCAAGGCGTTGTCTGCGGCCGGCGGCAATGGCGACGGCAACCTGCCGCTGCAGGCGCCCACGCCCGGGCAGATCGGCACCGGGCCGAACGCGGGCCCGGATGCGGCGGCGCTGGCCTACCGCGTGCCGACACAGCCCAGCATGGACGGCAACACCGTCGACGCCCAGGTCGAGCAGGCCGACTTCGCCGCCAACAGCGTGCACTACCAGGCCAGTCTTTCCTTCATCACCGCGCAGATCCACATGCTGCGCACCGCCATCACCGGAGGGCAGAGCTGATGTCGCTCTATTCCATCTTCAACGTGGCCGGCTCCGGCATGGCCGCGCAATCGCTGCGGCTCAACACCGTCGCCAGCAACCTGGCCAACGCCGAGAGCGTGTCCGGCACGCCCGAGGGCGCCTATCGCTCGCGCGAGCCGCTGTTCGCCGCCGCGCACGCGCAGCAGTCCGGCGGCGGCAACACCGACGCCAGCCAGGGCGTGCAGGTGCTCGGCGTCACCGAGAGCCAGGCCGCGATTCCGCAGCGCTACGAGCCGGGCAACCCGCTGGCCAATGCCGACGGCTACGTCTACGGCAGCAACGTCAATCCGGTGGACGAGCTGGTCAACATGATCTCGGCCTCGCGTTCGTACCAGAACAACGTCGAGGTGATGAACAGCGCCAAGCAACTGATGCTCAAAACCTTGACCCTCGGCCAGTGAGTCCGTCGCCATGACCACCAGTGTGAACAACAACGTCGGCAACACCGGCACCAGCAATACCGCCAGCACCGCCAGCGCGACCAGCGCCGCGCTCGGCAACACGATGGACCAGGCCGACTTCCTGAAGCTGCTCACCACCCAGTTGCAGGCCCAGGATCCGACCAATCCGACGGACAACTCCCAGTTCGTCTCGCAGCTGGCGCAGTTCAGCCAGCTGGCTTCCACCCAGGACCTCAACACCAGCCTCAACAGCCTCTCCAGCCAGATCACCGGTGCGCTGCAGACCTCGCAGGTGCTCGGTTCGGTCGGCCTGGTGGGGCGCCACGTGCTGGTGCCGTCGGCCAGCCTGAGCTACGCCGGCAGCGCGCTGAGTGGCGCGGTGGGCATCACTAACACCGCATCGGACGTGCAGCTCGTCATCAAGGACGGCAGCGGCAAGGTGGTGCGCACGCTCGACCTGGGCGCCCAGCAGTCCGGCCTGGCCAACTTCAGCTGGGACGGCACGGACGACGACGGCAACCCGGTGCCGGCGGGTGACTACAGCATCACGGCCGCCGACCAGGGCGGCAACGCGCTCTCCACCTATGCCGACGGCACGGTCAGCGGCGTGGGCTACGGCGGCAGCGACGTGGGTACGTATGTGCAGGTAAGCGGCGTGGGTGGCGTGCCGCTCAGCGCGATCGCGCAGATCAACTGACCGCCGGCAACCAACTCTTCCAGCGAGGAACCATCCATGGCTCTCAATCAGGCACTCAGCGGCATCAACGGCGCGCAGTCCGACCTCAACGTGATCGCGAACAACATCGCCAACGCCAACACCACCGGCTTCAAGGGCTCGCGTGCGGAGTTCGCGGACATCTACGCGGTGACCGGCATCAACCTCAGCGCCACCGCGGTGGGCAGCGGCACGCGCCTCACCGACGTGGCGCAGCAGTTCGCCCAGGGCGACATCCAGACCACCGGCAACAGCCTGGACCTGGCGATCAGCGGCAACGGTTTCTTCGTGGTCAACACCGGCAACGGCTACGCCTACACGCGTGCCGGCGCGTTCCACCAGGATCCGGCGGGCAACGTGGTCACCGAGGACAACAACGCGCTGCAGGTCTACCCCTACAGCACCGCCAGCAACAGCTTCGACACCAGCACGCTTACCAACCTGAACCTGGTCACCGCGCAGAGTTCGGCCAAGCCCACCACCACGGCGGTGGTGTCGTCCAACCTGCCGGCGGACGCCACCGCGCCGACGCTGGCCTTCGACCCCGGCAATCCCGCCACCTTCAACCAGTCATCCACCTTCACCGTGTACGACAGCCTGGGCTCCTCGCACCAGGCCACTGCCTACTACGTGAAGACCGGTACCAACACCTGGAACGTGAACCTGTACGTGGACGGCAACAGCGCCGGCACCCAGGCGCTGACCTTCGACAGCACCGGTGCACTGGCCACGCCGGCCAACGGCACCGTCGCCTTCAATCCGGTGACCTATGCCAACGGCGCCAATCCGCAGACGCTCTCGATCAACTTCGGCAAGACCACGCAGTACGGCACCGACTACGCCGCCGGCACCATCAGCCAGGACGGCTTCACCGCCGGCGCGCTGTCCTCGATCGACATCGACAGCACGGGCATCGTCACCGCGAACTACTCGAACGGCCAGAGCAGCAAGATCGGCCAGTTGGCGATGGCGAATTTCCAGAACCTGCAGGGCCTGCGCCAGCTCGGCAGCGCCAGCTGGATGTCCAGCACCGACTCGGGCACCGCGGTGATGGGCACGGCCGCCAGCGGCCAGTACGGCACCATCCAGTCCGGCGCGCTGGAGGAGTCCAACACCAGCGATACCACCCAGCAGCTGGTCGACATGATCCAGGCGCAGCGCAACTACCAGGCCAACGCGCAGGTGCTGTCCACCGACAACACGCTGGCCAGCACGCTGTTCAACGCCGTGTCGCGCTGAGCGGTAGGCCGCCATGGACCGTTCCGTCTATCTCGCCATGACCGGGGCCACGCAGATCATGCGGGCCCAGGACGTGGTGAGCCACAACCTCGCCAACGCCAACACCACCGGCTTCAAGAGCGAGCTGGACGCGTTCCGCAGCCTGCCGGTGCAGGGGCCGGGCAGCCCCACCCGGATCAACGCGGTGGCGCAGGGCCTCGGCCGCGACGACAGCCAGGGCACGCTGCAGCAGACCGGCCGTGCGCTGGACGTGGCGGTGCGCGGCTCGGGCTGGATCGCGGTGCAGGCGCCGGACGGCAGCGAGGCCTACACGCGTGCCGGCAACCTGCAGCTCACCGCCGACGGCATCCTCACCGACGCCGCCGGCAACCCGGTGATCGGCAACGGCGGCCCGATCAGCATTCCCGACAGCGCGCAGGTCGTGATCGGCGACGACGGCAGCATCTCCAGCGTGCCGCTGGGGCAGGGGCCGAACACGCTCACCCAGATCGACCGCATCAAGCTGGTCAACCCCGATCCCGCACAGCTTGCCAAGGGTGCGGACGGCCTGCTGCACCTGGCCGGCGGCGCCAGTGCCGACGCCGATCCGAACGTGCAGCTGGCACCGCAGATGCTGGAGGGCAGCAACGTCAATCCTTCCGCCGAACTGGTGCGGATGATTTCCCTGTCGCGCCAGTACGAAATGCAGGTGCGCTCGATCAAGACCAGCGAAGACAACGCCGACGCCAGCCTCAAGCTGCTGCAGGCGAGCTGAACCCGACACCTCTAGCGGAGCCACGCCATGTTCTCCTCCCTCTGGATCGCCAAGACCGGCCTCGATGCGCAGCAGACGAGCCTGGATGCCATCTCCAACAACCTGGCCAACGCCAGCACCACCGGCTTCAAGGCCTCGCGCCCGGCGTTCCAGGACCTGATGTACCAGAACCTGGGCCAGCCCGGCGCGCAGACCACCGAGCAGACGCAGTCGCCCGCAGGCCTGCTGATGGGCACCGGCGTGCGCGTGGTGGCCAACGAGAAATTGTTCACCCAGGGCGCGGTCAGCCAGACCGGCAACGCGCTGGACGTGGCGATCCAGGGCCGCGGCTTCATCCAGGTGACCATGCCCGACGGCAGCACCGCGTATACCCGCGACGGCTCGCTGCATACCGATGCCAACGGCCAGATCGTCACCGCCGACGGCTATCCGATCGAGCCGGCCATCACCCTGCCGCAGGGCGCGCAGAGCATCACCATCGGCACCGATGGCACGGTCAGCGCGACGCTGGCGGGACAGGCGGCGCCGCAGCAGGTCGGCAGCATCCAGCTCGCCGACTTCGTGAATCCCGCGGGCCTGCAGTCGATGGGCCAGAACCTGTACCTCGAAACCGCGTCCAGCGGCACGCCGCAGGCCGGCCAGGCGGGCCTGAACGGCATGGGCACGCTGCTGCAGGGCTCGCTGGAATCCTCCAACGTCAACGTGGTGGAGGCGATGGTGGACATGATCCAGACCCAGCGCACCTACGAGATGAACTCCAAGGCGATCAGCGCCGCGGACGACATGCTGCAGACCATCACCAACAAGACCTGAGGCCTATCGTCGTGCGCATCACCGCCGTTCTCCCGTGTCTTGCCGCCGCGCTCGCGCTGGCGGGCTGCGTCATGCAGCAACAGCAGCGCGACGACGCGCAATGGGCCGCCACCGCGCCGGTGGCGCCCGCCGTCGCGCCGGCGGCCGACGGCTCGATCTACCACGATGAGCAGGGCATGGAGCTGTTCGCCGATCCGCGCGCGCACCGCACCGGCGACATCCTCACCATCGTGCTGGTGGAGAACACCCAGGCCGTGAAGAAGGCCAACACCAGCACCAGCAAGACCAACAAGGACACCATTGGCGCGCCCTCGCTGCTCGGCCACACGTTCAACAAGGCCAGTGTCGGCATCGACAGCGACCACAGCTTCGACGGCGGCGGCTCCAGCAGCCAGAGCAACCAGCTTACCGGCAACATCACCGTCACCGTGGCCCAGCGCCTGGGCAACGGCAACCTGCTGGTGCGCGGCGAGAAGTGGCTCACCATCAACCAGGGCCAGGAACTGATCCGCATCACCGGCATCGTGCGCCCGCAGGACATCGGCCAGGACAACACCGTGCCGTCCACCCGCGTCGCCGACGCCAAGATCGCCTACACCGGCCGCGGCACCCTCGCGGATGCGAACACCCAGGGCTGGCTGTCGCGCTTCTTCAACTCCAAGTGGATGCCCTTCTAAAAATGAACATCCATGTGGCCATGACGATGACGGTTGCGCCGAAGTCCGGCATTGCGAACCCGCATGGCGCGTTCGCCCCCTCTCCCCACCGGGGAGAGGGTTGGGGAGAGGGGACACGCTCGCGAGGTGCCGCTTTTGCTTCCATCAAGCGTCGCTTCTCCAACCTCTTCCGCAAGCCCCGCCCCTCACCCCAGCCCTCTCCTCGCTCCTCAAAGCTGCGGCCATCCATGGCCGCTCCCCGCGTGCCCCGAAGGGGAGAGGGAGCCAAATGCGTCGCCATCGCGCTGCTCGCCCTGCTCGCCACCCCTGCCCACGCCGACAAGATCCGCGACCTCGCCTCGGTCGGCGGCGTGCGCTCCAACCAGTTGATCGGCTACGGCCTGGTGGTGGGCCTGGACGGTTCGGGCGACCAGACCACGCAGGCGCCGTTCACCACGCAAAGCCTGGAGAACATGCTGCAGCAGTTCGGCATCAACGTGCCGACCAACGTGCGCCCGCAGCTGAAGAACGCGGCCGCGGTGACGATCACCGCCGAGCTGCCGCCGTTCGCCAAGCCGGGCCAGACCATCGACGTCACCGTGGCCTCGATCGGCAACGCCAAGAGCATCCGCGGCGGCGAGCTGCTGATGTCGCCGTTGCGCGGCGCCGACGGCGCCGTCTACGCGGTGGCCCAGGGCAGCGTGGTGGTGGGCGGCATCAGCGCGTCGGGCAAGAGCGGCTCCAGCGTGCAGAAGAACATCTCCGCCAGCGGGCGCATACCCAACGGTGCCACGGTGGAGCGCAGCGTGGCGTCCGCATTCGCCGCCAGCGACGATTTGCGCCTGAACCTCAACGCGCCGGACTTCACCACCGTCTCGCGCATCGTCAGCACGATCAACCGCACCTATGGCGCGGGCACCGCGCGCGCGGTGGATGGCGGCACGGTGGACGTGCGCGTGCCGCAGGACCCCACCCAGAAGGTGGCCTGGCTGGGCACGATCCAGGACCTGGACGTGACGCCGGGTGCGCCGCCGGCCCGCGTGGTGGTGAACTCGCGCACCGGCACCGTGGTGATCGGTTCGGACGTGCGCGTTTCCGCGGCGGCGGTGGCGCATGGCGCGATCCAGGTGACCATCGGCGAGCAGCCGCTGGTCAGCCAGCCGGCGCCGTTCAGCAACGGCCAGACCGCGGTGGTGCCTTCCAGCAGCGTGCAGGTCAGCGAGGAGGGTGGGCACATGTTCAAGTTCGGCCCGGGCGTGAGCCTGGACGCGATCGTGCGCGCGGTGAACCAGGTCGGCGCCTCGCCCAGCGACCTGATCTCCATCCTGCAGGCGCTGAAGCAGGCCGGCGCGTTGCATGCCGACCTGGTGGTCATCTAGCGGGCTGCCGATGTGACCGACGCAGCGCTGTCCGCCAACGCCTCGCTGAGCACCTGGACCGACCTGTCCGGGTTCGACCAGCTGCGCGCGCAGGCGCAGCAGGACGGCAAGGCGGCGCTGCCGGCGGTGGCGAAGCAGTTCGAGGCGCTGTTCACCCAGATGATGCTGAAGTCCATGCGCGAGGCCAGCGACAGCTTCGGCGACGCGCTGGGCGACAGCGACGCCGGCAAGGCCTATCGCGACCTGTTCGACCAGCAGCTCTCGGTGAGCCTGGCCCAGGGCGGCAAGGGGATCGGCATCGCGCAGATGCTGGTCCGCCAGCTGGGCGGCGCGGCCACGCCGGCGCCGGACGGCAGCGGCGCCGCGATCGGCACGACCGGGGGCAGCGGCGCCGCGGTGGCAGCCGGTGCGGACGACACTGCGGACGATGCCGACGGCATCGGCGATCCCGGCCAGTTGCCGGCCACCGCCGACCAGTTCCAGCGCCGCCTTGCCAGCGTGGTGGAGGCCGGGCGCAAAGTCGGCCGCAGCGCGATGAAATGGCTGCCGCAGGACGCGCAGGAATTCGTGCGCGCGCTGGCGCCGTACGCCGAGGCCGCGGCGCAGAAACTGGGCCTTTCGGTGCGCACCGTGCTGGCCCAGGCCGCGCTGGAAACCCAGTGGGGCAAGCGCATGCCGCGCGGTGCGGACGGTTCCAGCAGCTTCAACCTGTTCGGCATCAAGGCCGGCGAAAGCTGGAGCGGCCGCAAGGTCGGCGTGCCCACGCTGGAGTACGAGGGTGGCGTGGCGGTGCGTCGGCGCGCGCAGTTCCGCGCCTACGATTCGCCGGCGCAGTCGTTCAAGGACTACGCCAACCTGATTGCCTCCGACCCGCGCTACGCCGCCGCGCGCGGGCATGGCGACGACGTGCGCGGCTTCGCCAGCGCGCTGGTGCGCGGCGGCTATGCCAGCGATCCCTCCTACGCCGAGAAGATCAGCGCGATCGCCGGCAGTCCGCAGATGCGCGCGGCGCTGGCCGCACTCAAGAATCCGGCCGGCGTGCCGAACGATTAAGCGATTCCAGGAATCCCGGCCCATGTCCAGCCTGCTCAACATCGGTGTCTCCGGCCTCAACGCCGCCCAGCTCGGCCTGAAGGTCACCGGCAACAACATCGCCAATGCCGGCACCGACGGCTACAGCCGGCAGAGCACCGTGCAGGTGGACCAGGTGGGCCAGAACAACGGCCGCTACACCATGGGCAGCGGCGTGGACGTGATCGCGGTGCAGCGCGCCTACAGCCAGTTCCTCACGCAGTCGCTGTGGAGCAGCAACAGCGCGCTGCAGGGCGCCACCACCACCAACGACCTCGCCACCACGCTGAACGGGTTGCTGCAGAACAGCGGCAACCTGCAGTCCGCGCTGGACAGCTTCTACGGCGGCTTCAATGCGGTGGCCAACGCCCCGGGCGACCCTTCCGCACGCCAGGCGCTGCTGGGCAACGCGTCGGCCCTGGCGACGGCCTTCAACACCTTCGGCCAGCAGCTCGACCAGCAGCGCGCGCAGATCAACACGCAGGTCTCCGACGCGGTCGGCAACGTCAACTCGCTGGTCAAGCAGATCGCCGCGCTCAACACCAGCATCAGCCAAGCCGGCAACACCCAGCCGAACGACCTGCTCGACCAGCGCGACAGCCTGGTCAAGCAACTGGCCGGCATCACCGGCATCTCCGTCGCCGCGCAGCCCGACGGCACGCTGAGCGTCTACAGCACGTCCGGCCAGGCACTGGTGAGCGGCAGCTATTCGTACGGCTTCCAGCTCGGCAGCGACGCCTACGACGCCGGCAGCACCAGCGTGCTGGACGCCAGCGGCCACGACATCAGCTCGCGCCTTTCCGGCGGCACGCTGGGCGCGCTGCTGGCCTACCGCAGCAATACGCTCGACCCGGCGCAGAACCAGCTGGGCCGCACCGCGCTGGCGCTGGCGCAGAGCGTCAACGCGCAGCAGGCCAAGGGCCTGGACTTGAACGGCAACCAGGGCGGCGCGCTGTTCAGCGTGCCCGGCCCGGTCGTGGCGGCCGCGAGCGGCAACCAGGGCAGCGCCACGGTGGGCGCCAGCGTGAGCGACATCTCCCAGCTCACCACCGACAACTACGTGCTCACCTACACCGGCAGCGGCACCGCCCCCTCGGTCAACGGCTGGGCACTGGCCAGCAGCAGTGGCCGCCCGGTACCGATGACCGCGAACCCCGACGGCACGCTGTCGGCCGAGGGCCTCACCTTCACCGTGTCCGCCGGCGCCCAGGTCGGCGACAGCTTCCAGGTGCGGCCCACCCGCGACGCGGCCAGCGGCCTCGCGCTGGCCACCAGCGATCCTTCCGCCATCGCCGCGGCGACGGCGTTGAAGGGCACGGCCGCCGGCACCAACACCGGCGGCGCCACGGTGGGTTCGGTGGACGTGAGCGACGGCAGCAACGCGAACCTGTTCGCCGGCGCCACGGTGACGTTCGGCGCGGGTGGCAGCTACACCGTCACCGACGGCGCGGGCAACAGCACCACCGGCACGTACGCGGCCGGCACGGCGATCCAGTTCGACGGCTGGAGCCTGAGCCTCGGCGGCACCCCGGCCAGCGGCGACAGCTTCACCGTGGCGATGAACAGCGACGGCCTGAACGACAACGGCAATGCGCTGGATCTCGCCGGGCTGGCCGATGCCGGCGTGCTCGACGGCGGCAAGACCTCGACGGTGGGCGCCTATGCGAACCTCACCAACCAGATCGGCGTGGCCGGCAGCATGGCGGCCAACGACCTGACCACCCAGACCGGCCTGTACAACCAGGCGGCCAGCGCCCAGCAGAGCGTGGCCGGCGTCAACCTGGACGAGGAGGCGGCCGGCCTCATCAAGTACCAGCAGGCCTACCAGGCATCGGCGCAGGTGATCTCCACCGCGCAGACGCTGTTCACCAGCCTGATTTCCGCCATCCAGTCCTGAGCGGGAGCGCCCGATGATCCGCCTTTCCACCAGCTGGATGTACCAGCAGTCGCTGACCACCATGCTCAACCAGCAGGGCGAGCTCAGCGCCACGCAGAACCAGGTGAGCAGCGGCCAGCGCATCAACCTGGCCTCCGACGATCCGGCCGGCGCCACGCAGGTGGTGTCGCTCAACCACATCCTGGCCAGCACCGCGCAATACTCCTCCAACATCGACGCCGCCAACGCGCGGCTCTCCACCGAGAGCAACACGCTCAGCTCCTTCAACTCGCTGCTCGACCAGGCGCGCTCGATGGCGGTGCAGGGCATCAACGGCACCCTGTCGTCTTCCGACCGCCAGGACATGGCCACCCAGCTCACGCAGATCCGCGCGCAGCTGGTGCAGCTGGCCAACACCACCGACGCCAGCGGCGACGCGCTGTTCGCCGGCACCAGCACCACCAGCACGCCGTTCGCGCTCAACAGCGACGGCTCGGTGAGCTACGTCGGCAACAGCGACAACCAGATGACGACGATCGGCAGCGGCCTGCGCATTCCCAACAGCGACGAGGGCGCGGGGCTGTTCATGAACATCCCTGCTGGCAACGGCTCGTTCGTCGCCAGCGCGGCGGCCGGCAACACCGGCAGCCTGCTGGTGGGCGCCACCAGCGTCACCGACGCCAGCGCCTGGAAGGCGGCCACCGCCGCCGGCCCGGTGAACTACCAGATCAGCTTCGACGCCGCGGGCAACTGGACCGCCACCGACGCCAACAACGGCAACGCGGTGGTGGCCAGCGGCAGCTACCAGGACGGCGGCAGCATCGGCTTCAACGGCATGACCATCGCGCTGAGCGGCACCCCGGCCGCCGGCGACACGGTGAGCGTGAATTCCGGCCAGACCCAGGACGTGTTCGCCACGCTGACCAACATGATCAATGCGCTGAACGACGGCAGCGTCGGCGACACGCAGCTCAACAACACGATGAGCCGGCAGATCGAATCGATCGATCGCGCGCAGGACCAGCTCTCCTCCACCCAGACCGACGTGGGCGGCCGCCTGAACCGGCTCACCCAGCAGCAGAGCACCTACAGCGGCCTCACGCTGACCTACCAGACCACCCTCTCCGGCGTGCAGGACACCGACATGGCCAGCGCCATCAGCCAGCTGATGCTGCAATCCACCGCGCTGCAGGCCTCGCAGCAGACGTTCGCGAAGGTGCAGGGGATGAGCCTGTTCGATTACTTGAAGTGATGCGCCGGTCGAGTCGCGGCAACCGTACGCGCAGGCGGAGCGGGACTCGGTGTTGCAGGTGTCATGGCAGGCGCAGCCTGCGATCGATGTGATAGGTGTCGTAGGCCAGTTTCAGGGACAGTCCCGCGCGTAGCCATTGGCGCTGCACGGTGTAGTTCCACAGCTGGGTCGAGACGACGAGCTGCCGGTATGAGAGCGTGGCGTAGTGCTGGAGGATCCCCTTGAGCAACTGTCCATACAGACCCCGGCGGGAGAACCGGGGGTGAACCGCGTTGAGCACGATCTCGACAGTGCTTTCGTCCGGACGGAGATCGCAGGTGGCGAATCCCGCGACATGATCTTCGGCGGTCACCACCCAAGTGCAGCTCCCGGCGTTTTCCGGCGCCAGGCGGCTCTTTGCCCATTCGATATAGCCAGCGACGATCTTGTCCCGTGGCAGCAGCGGGTTCGCGCCGTAGTGGGAGCGGTAGCCGGCGAAGCTGCTTTCAGCTGTCTCGTGGATGGCATCCCGGTCAGCGCCGGTGGCCAGCCGGACTCCCTCGGGCAAGGGCTCGCGCGGCAAGATCGTCAGGTCGATGCCGTAGTAGACGAGCGTGTCCGCGTGGATCACCGGCCATCCCCGACGTTGCAACTGGACAATGGCGTCAGAGTCGCCGGCAGTGGCGCGCAGGATGATCAGCGTGGCGTTGCTGGCCGTGACTTCGTCGATGATGTCCTTGACGGGAGTGCCCGCCGGAAGATGGCCGCGGACCACCTTGATGCCGAAGCGGGCGGAGTCGGGCGCGGAATCAGCCAGCATTCGAGAGCTGCGCATTTCGCGGGTTCCGTGTCTTGCCTGCGGTGCTGAAACAACCGCCCCAGCCATGCGCACCGAAAACACCCCGGGTCGAGAGGATCTTCTCAGCGGCTTGCATGACCTGGTCCTGATGGGCTTCGAGGCCTATCCACAGCGGCATGCGAACCAGGCAATCGCTGATGTGGTCCGTATGTGGCATCGGGCCGTACGTGCGCGCGCAACGAAGCCCGGCGGGTGAACTGTGCAACGGCACGTAATGAAACACGGTGCTGATGCCGGCGGCTTTCATGCGCTCGATGAAGGCGCTGCGTTGCGCCAGCCCGTCCAGCAGGATGTAGTACATGTGGGCATTGTGCGTGCATCCGGCGGGGATCGTCGGGCGTCGCAACATGCCACGTGCTTCCAGCGGTTCGGCCCACGCATGGTAGCGCCACCAGATGGCTAGGCGCCGGGCGGTGATGCTTTCGCCCTGTTCCAGTTGCGCCGCCAGGAATGCCGCGACCAGTTCGCTGGGTAGGTAGGACGAGCCGATGTCGACCCAGGTGTACTTGTCCACCTGGCCGCGGAAGTACTTGCTGCGATTGGTGCCTTTCTCGCGGATCATCTCGGCGCGCTCGACCAGGGTGGGATCGTTCACCAGCAGTGCGCCGCCTTCGCCGGCGATCACGTTCTTGGTCTCGTGAAAGCTCAGGGCTGCCAGGTCGCCGATGCTGCCCAGCGCGCGTCCCTTGTAGCTGGAGAAGATTGCTTGCGCGGCGTCCTCCACCACCTTCAGGCCATGCCGGGTCGCAATGTCCATGATCGTGTCCATCTCGCAGGCTACGCCCGCGTAGTGCACCACACAGATGACGCGGGTGCGCGCCGTGATGGCGGGTTCGATCAAGGCCTCGTCGATGTTCAGCGTGTCGGGGCGGATGTCCACGAACACCGGCACCGCACCGCGCAGCACGAATGCGTTGGCGGTCGAGACGAAGGTGAACGAGGGCATGATGACCTCGTCGCCCGGCTGCAGATCCAGCAGGATCGCCGCCATTTCCAGCGCGGCGGTGCAGGAGTGGGTGAGCAGGGCCTTGCGTGCGCCGACATGCTGCTCCAGCCAGGCATGGCAGGAGCGGGTGAACATGCCGTCGCCGGACAGGTGTCCGTTGGCATGCGCTTGCGCGATGTTGTGCAGTTCGCGGCCAACGAGATAGGGACGATTGAACGGAATGCTCATGCTTGCCCCTTATGGACGGGCTCGATGCCGGTGATGGCGGGTGCCGCAACGCGGTTTCATGGCGGCGTCAGTCCGGTAGCCAGGCGTCACGCCAAGCGACCAGGTTGTCGCCGGAAAGCATCCAGTCGCGCCGCACGGTCTCGCGCAGCATGTCACCCATCTTCGCGTTGGCGTCGAGGTCGCTGACATGCATGCGGATCGCGTCCACCCACTCCTTGAAACGGTTGCGCACGCGCGTCACCGGCAGGTCGCCGCGGTAGCAGACGATATCGCTGCACACTACCGGGAAGCCGCAGGCGCCGTACTCGAGCAGGCGCAGGTTGCTCTTGCAGGCGTTGAACAGGTTGTCCTCCAGCGGCGCCAGCGCGAGGTCGAGGTCGAGTGCGGCCAGTGCCGCCGGGTACTTGTCGATAGTCACGCCCTCGTGGTGCTCGTGCACGTGGGGACGCAGCTTTTCCGGGCACATGCCGAAGAACACCCATTCGACCTCGCCGGCCAGCTCGCGCACCACGTCGGCGATCAGTTCCAGGTCGCCGCGGTGGCTGCTGCCGCCGGCCCAGCCCACGCGGGGTTTGCCGCCTTCGCGGCGCTGGGCGGTCAGCTGGCCCCACCAGTCCACGGGCAGGCGGTTGGGCGCCACGCGGATGTCGCTGTGCAGGTCGGCGAACTGCTCGGCCAGCGGCGCGGTGGAAACCACGAAGCGGTCGGTCAGGGCCACCGCCTTGCGCAGCGATTTCAGGATGTCCCTGGGCACGCCGTCGCGATGCACGCTCTTCAGTGGCAGGTTCGGCAGATAGTCGTCCAGCTCGTAGACCTTGAAGGCCCGGCTGAAGTCGCGGTAGCCGCGCATGGTCTCGATCTGGGCGTCGGTGAGCTGGCGCTGCAGCACGATGGTGGAGGGCGCGTAGCGCTCCATGGCAACCGGTTCCAGGTGCACCGGAGCGACCATGCCTTCGGCCAGGCCCTCCCGCTGCATGGCGAGGAAGGGCTGCCGGATGCGGTAGTGGCCGCAGCCGTTGGCGTCGGCGGCCACGCAGAACAGGCGCGGCAGCAGCGGTTGCTCGAACGGTTGCCAGGCCAGCCGGCGAGCCTGGTCCAGGTCGAAGCCGTTGCCGGCCAGGCTGAGGTTGCGGTTGTAGGCCGGGTCGCGTGCCAGCAGGGGCAGCCACTTGCGGTACATCGCCTGCTGCTCGCCCTTGAAGCGTGCGTGCCTGGCTTCCCGGGCGCTGGTGTCCACCTTGTTCTGGCTGACGCTGCCTTCGTGCATCAGGCGCGCATGCGGCGTCCACACCGTGAGATAGCCGGCCTGGTGCACCTTCAGGCAGAGGTCGACGTCGTTGTAGGAGACCTTGAAGTCCTGCTCGTCGAGGCCGCCGACTTCCTCGTACACCGACTTGCGGATCATCAGGCAGGCCGCGGTGACCGCGGTGTAGTTCTGGTCCACCTGCAGGCGGTGCATGTAGCCGGGCGCGTCCATCGCCTCGCCGATGAAGGGGTGGTCGGCCGGCCCGCGCAGGCCCAGCACCACGCCGGCATGCTGGATGCGCCCGTCGGGGTAATGCAGCTTGGCGCCGACGATACCCACCTCCGGACGCTGCGCATGGTTGAGCAGCGCCTCGATCCAGTCTTCGTGCAGCACCGCGGTGTCGTTGTTGAGCAGGATCAGGTATTCGCCGCGCGCCTGGGCGGCGGCGAAGTTGTTGATCGCGGAGTAGTTGAACGGATGCGGCCAGCGCAGCACACGCAGCTGCGGATTGTCCAGGCGCTCGATGCCGTCGAGGTAGGCGCAGGCGGCCGGGTCGCGGCTGTCGTTGTCCACGATCAGCAGTTCGTAGTTCCGGTAGCTGGTCTTGGCGAGCAGGCTGTCGATCAGGCCGTTGAGCATCGGCAACTGGTCGCGGGTGGGGATGATGATCGAGACCGGTGGCTGGCGCGGGTGCCGGTAGGTGACTCGATGGGAACCGGCAAGCACGCCTGGCAGGATTTCGTGGGCAATGCCAAGGCGTTCGAGATGACTTGCCAGCACCTGTTTGCCCAGCGTGCCGGTGTCGGATGCGGCCAGCCATGTACCAAACGGGGTTGCCGAGTGCAGGATGGGTTCGGCAACGTGGCCAATGCTGCCCAGCCCGAATTGCTCGATGCAGCGGAACACGTGGTCGTAGGTGGCCATCACGCCGGCCTGCTCCTGCAGTCCGCCAATGGCGAGCAGGTGCTCGCGACGCATGGCCAGCATATGCCCGGTGTAGGGGTAGCTTCGCAGCAGATCCAGGTTCATGTCCGGCTTAAGGATCGGAGCCGCCGGACCTCCGGGCGACCAGCTGTCCTCGTCGGCGTAGCAGCATGCCATGCCGGGATGCGTGGTCGCCTTGTCGGCCAGGAGCAGCAACGCATCGTCTTCCAGCACATCGCCCGCGCGCAGTGGAAGCAGCCAGTCGGCGTGGCTTGTCGCGGCGACCTCGTTGAATGCTGATGCCCAACCTTCCGCCATCGGATGAATGACGACATCCTCGGACACGGCCAGTTCGGCGTTTCCAAGCACGGTCACGGCCTTGGCCGGGAACGATTGCCTGTTCAGCGACTGCAGTGTGCGCACCAGTTGCTCTGGATCAGCACCGTCGTCGGCGATCAGTATGTGGAAGTCGGTTGATCCGGCGATGCGATTGCGTGCCAGTGCGGCATGTCCGGCGCCCAGCCGTTGCTGGGCCTGCCAGCGTCGATATTGCTCCTCGGCAGAGACGGGGTGGAACGCGATTTCCCCTTGGCCGGTTGCCGGTTGCGAGACCAGTGCCAGATTGTCTGCAAGCTTGGCCAGCAGTACGTCGAGCAGCTCCACGCGGGGTGCCGCGGCGACAGCATCGAGCTCGATGCGCGGCAGTTCCGCAGCCCGCTGGTAAAGCGCTTCGATCTGGTTCTGGAACAGCGAGTCGCCATGGCACAGGCGCAGCATGTCACCCACGAGCTGGCCGCGCCGGGCCCGCAATGCGGGCGAGTCGATCAGCGCGCGCAGCTTTTGTCGATAGTCGTCGGCATCGTGCGAAACGTAGAGCGGCGACGGGATCGCATCCAGATCGATGGTGAAGCCGCAGTCGGTCCACGCTTGCGGGGCGAACTTCAGGACGGGTTTGCCCAGGGCCGCCGCTTCACACAGCGCGGTGTTTGAAGGGAAAGGCGCGACATCGAGGTAGATGTCGCACGCGGCATAGGCGGCATGCAACTCGTCTTGCCGGGCGATGTTGCCTGCCAGGTGGACCCGGCCCGGGTGGTCCGTGGCAAGGCTGGTCCCGACGGGATCGGACGGGGGACCGACCAGCAGGACGTGCACGTCGGGCCGCTCATCTAGCAAGGGGGCCAGCAGGGCCGCCGTCGAGACACCGTCGATCGGCACGAACTTGTAGGCCGAACCGCAGGACATCAGCAGTGGTGCATCATGCGGGACGCCATATCGGGCGCGGGTATCGATGTCAGGTGACGGACCGAGATTGGTGAGATCGAGGGGGATGGGCGTCCAGCCGATGTGCGATTGCGGAACCCCTCGACGCGCCACGGTGACACGCGTTGCGCTTTCGCATAGCGAGACGATCAGGTTGCTCACGCTGGCGCCGAGCCAGAATACGTGGCTGGCGTGATCCTCGAACAGCACCGGTGGCGGCGATTCCATGCCGGCGAGCGCCACCACAGGCAGGGGGTCGTTCGGATGGGTATGCAGCACCGCCAGGTCGGCGTCGCTCAACAGCCGGCGCAGGCTGGCGGCCCGCTCCATGGAAGAACCGTGGTCCAGCGTTTCTAGGCGAATGATTCCATTTTCGACCAGTTCCTCGACCACGCGCGGAAGCGAGGCGCCATCCTGTCGGGTGGTCACAAGCGTGTGGCTGGAACACGTGTCCAGCGCCATCCAGCGACAGGCCAGCCGTGTGTGACCGCCGACTGCGTATCCCGCGCTCATGATGGTGAGCACGCGGCGACGGCCGGACGAACGTTGCTGGGTGGGCCCAGCTTGCGGCAACGCGCGGCCTACGCGTGCCATCAGGGCCTCCAGCCGGGGCGAAGCGAAAATGCCGCAACCCTTGAGCCACGCGATCGTTGCGGCGGCTCGCGCGAGTTCGATGGCGGCATCCGGATCGTCGCCATCGATGGCCTTTTCCATGCAATCGAGCAGATCCTGGAATTCGGCGTGGTTTTGCGCGAGGCGTTCCTCTACTACAGACATCGACGGTCCCTGGTGCGCTCGGTGGATGTGCGGAAAGACGCCCTCGTCGACTTTTCGACGGAACGAGATGGCCAAGGGCGGGAGAGCAAGGTTGGTGCCAACCGTCGAATCGGTGCGTCAATGGCATCGCGGCGACACATGGAGCAAGTGACTGGACTGCTCCGGCAGGCTTTCGTCCGCCCGGCCCATGGCCGATACCAGCAGCTGGCAGGCGCCGTCGCACATTCCGTGCCAACGCAGAGAAATTTCCGGAAAAGGCTCAAGAAGCCAGTACCGCCGCCGAAACATCCCCTGAGGCGGTTGGCACTCCGGTCTAGGAGCACCGCCGGAGAAGGTATCCGACAGCTTCAAGACCGCTAATTAGGAGACATCCCATGTCACTGGTCATCAACACCAACGTTTCTTCGTTGAACGCACAGAACAACCTGACCAAGTCGCAGAGTGCGCTGGCCACCGCCACGCAGCGCCTGTCCTCGGGCCTCAAGCTCAACAGCGCGGCCGACAACGCCGCGGGCTTCGCGATCGCGCAGCGCTACACCACCCAGATCGGCGGCTTGTCGCAGGCCAGCGCCAACGCTTCGGACGCGATCAACCTGGCGCAGACCGCCGGCTCCGCGCTGGACCAGGTCACCGCCAACCTGCAGGCGATCCGCGACCTGGCCGTGCAGTCCGCCAACGGCACCTACACCGACTCGGACCGCTCCTCGATCGACCAGGAAGTGCAGCAGCGACTGGCGGAAATCACCCGCATCGCCAACCAGACCACGTTCAACGGCTCCAAGGTGCTGGACGGCTCGCTGGGCACCAAGAGCTTCCAGGTCGGCGCCGACGTGGGCCAGACCATCAGCGTGAACCTGCAGACCAGCGTGAAGGCTTCCGCGATGGGCTCGATCGCCCAGGTGGAAACCGGCAACCTGAGCGGCGCGTTCCAGGACGCCAGCGGCAATGCCACCACGCTGGACCTGAGCAAGATCTCCATCACCGGCACCGACGGCAATTCGGTCACGCTTTCCGGCACGGCCAGCAGCGTGCAGGATCTGGCCGACGCCATCAACGCCGCCGGCGTCACCGGTGTCAGCGCGGCGGTCGACGGCAAGGGCGGCGTCAGCCTGTTTGCCGACGGCAGCTTCCAGGTGACCGACAGCGGCGCGGCCTCGGGCAGCGCGGTGACCTCGGGCGCGATCACCAGCGGCGCCTTCGTGAACGGCTCCACCACGGCCAGCGACGCCTCGGGCAGCATCACCGCCGCTGGCTCGCTGCAGGGCGCCAACGTGCTGAGCGTCAACAGCTCCAACGCCCTGATCACCCAGGTCGACGCGGCGCTGAAGACGGTGGCCAATTTCGCCGCCCAGCTGGGCGCGGTGCAGAACCGCTTCCAGTCCACCATCGCCACGGTGGCGGCGCAGAGCACCAACCTGCAGGCCTCGCAGTCCACCATCCAGGATGCGGACTTCGCGGCCGAGACGGCGGCGCTGAGCAAGGCGCAGGTGCTGCAGCAGGCGGGCATCTCGGTGCTGGCCCAGGCCAACTCCAACCCGCAGCTGGCGCTGAAGCTGCTGCAGTGACGGCGACTGCGGAACCGCCCGCCTGGCGCGGGCGGTTCCGTCCTCGATGGCGGCCCCGACGGGCCGCCATCATTCCGAGGGTTCCAGGCAAAGCCCATGCGGCTGGCGTGAGTTTTGCCTGTGATTCTTGAATTCCCCGTCGAGCGGGATCGGATCACCACAGGAACAGGCCATGACTTCCATTTCCGGCGTCGGCAATCCCACGACTACCGCCACCACCACCACTGCCACGGGCAGCGGCAGCGGCCTGGACAGCACCAACAGCCCGGGCAGCGGCCTGCTCAGCTCGGCAGGCATCGGGTCGGGGCTGGACGTCAACTCCATCATCACCGCCCTGGTCAACGCCAAGCAGTCGGGCCCGGCGCAGCAGATCAGCACCCAGACCACGCAATTGCAGGCGCAGGAGGCCGGGCTGACCGCGTTGGGCAGCGCGCTGAGTTCCCTGCAGTCCACGCTGGGCACGCTGGGCAGCAGCCTCACCTTCAGCACCTATGCGGCCACGCTGGGCGACAGCTCGCTGGGCACCGCCACGACGCTGCCCAATGCGCAGCCGGGCACCTACAGCGTGGTGGTGAATCACCTGGCCACTGCGCAGAAGCGGGCCAGCGGCGCCTATGCGCCGGGCACTGCGGTGGGCGCCGGAACTTTGACGGTGAGCGTCGGCAATCAGTCGATGAACATCAATGTCGCGGCGACCGACTCGATCAGCAACATCGCCACGGCGATCAACCAGTCAA
Source organism: Rhodanobacter geophilus (assembly GCF_040812275.1). Classification (NCBI taxonomy): domain Bacteria; kingdom Pseudomonadati; phylum Pseudomonadota; class Gammaproteobacteria; order Lysobacterales; family Rhodanobacteraceae; genus Rhodanobacter; species Rhodanobacter geophilus. The sequence goes on from NZ_JBFOHL010000014.1 coordinate 55,854, forward strand.
GCAGCAACCCCGGCGTGCAGGCCACCATCGTCAACGGCGCGAACGGCGCGCAGCTGCTGCTGACCTCCACCAAGACCGGCGTGGCCAATGCCTTCAGCGTGAGCACGGGTGCCGGCAGCAGCGCGGGGCTTTCGTCGCTGGCGACGACGCTGGACACGGCGGGCTCCAATGAAGCCAGCGACGCCAGCCTGAGCGTCGATGGCATCGCGGCGAGCAGCGCCAGCAACACGGTGAGCGGCGTGCTGAACGGCGTCACCCTGAACCTGGCCGCCACCGGCTCCACCACGCTGACGGTGAGCCAGGACAGCAGTGCGGCGACCAGCGCGGTGAACGACTTCGTCAGCGCCTACAACAGCTACGTCTCCACCGTGGGCACGCTCAGCAGCTACGACGCGAGCTCGCAGCAGGCCGGCGTGCTGCTGGGCGACACCACGCTGATGTCGGTGCAGCGCCAGGTCAACAGCGTGCTGAGCGGCAGCGTGCCCGGCAACAGCATCGGCTCGCTGGCGGCGCTGGGCATCACGCACAACGCCGACGGCACGCTGTCCCTCGACAGCGGCAAGCTGTCCAGCGCCCTGCAGAGCAGTCCGGACGCGGTGCAGGATCTGTTCGCCGGCTCGAACGGTTATGCCACCCGCCTCAACGGCATGCTGGACGGTTTCACCGCCAGCAACGGCATCATCGCCACGCGCACCAGCAGCATCCAGAACCAGCTCAGCAACCTGAGCCAGGAATCGACCGCGCTCACCGCGCGCATGAACGTGTACGCGACCCAGCTGCGCCAGCAGTACACCGCGCTGGACACGCTGATGTCCTCGCTCAACAACACCAGCAGCTACCTCACCAGTTCGCTGCAGACGCTGTTGAGCACCTATACCAAATCGGGCAGCTGACGGAGGCCGGTTCATGACGAACGCCTACATGCGCCAGGCCAGTGCGATGTACCAGCAAACCCGTGCCGAGGGGCGCGTGGAAGGAGCCGATCCGCACCAGTTGATCGCCATGCTGCTGGATGGCGCGATCGAACGCATCACGCAGGCGCGCGCCTGCCTGCGGCACGGCAACGTGCCCGCCAAGGGCGCCGCGGTCACCAAGGCGGTGGCGATCGTGGGCGAGCTGCGTGCCAGCCTGAACCACGAGGCCGGCGGCACGCTGGCCCGGCGGCTGGACTCGCTCTACGACTACATCAACCGCCGCCTGCTGCTTGCGCAGCTCAACAACGACGACAAGGCGCTGGCGGAATGCGCCGACCTGCTCGAACCGGTCCGCGACGGCTGGAACGGCATCCGCGACGCCTATCTCTCCAGCCGCGCCGAGAGCCCGGCATGAGCGCGGGGCACGCCGTGCTGGAACGTGCGCTGGCGGTCAGCGCCTCGATGCTGGCGGCCGCGCGCGATGGCCACTGGGACAGCCTGCCCGGGCTGGATGCCGAGCGCCAGCCGCTGCTGCATGCCGACCATCCGCGCGACGCGCGCAGCCGCGAGCTGTTGCAGCAGTTGCTGGCATGCAACGGGGAAATGCTGGATCTGGCCGCGCGTGCGCGTGCCGAAGTCGCCGATGCGCTGAGCCGGCACGGTTACGCGCACCACGCCTTGCGCACCTACGTCGACCTGGCCCGGTGAATCGGAAATTCCGGACAGGCTCGCCCCGCGACTGCATGCCTTGACCGCGCCTCCGCTTGATCTGCGGAAGCCAGGCGCGCATCGTGCCGCAGCCATACCAGCCATGGGCCGATCGGCGGCCCGGACAAGCCACGCGGAGCCGACATGACTGCCAGCAGCCGGGACGAATTCGATCAGCGCCTGAGCAGCGAGGAGCAGCTGCACGCCGACAGCGAGCCGCTGGCCTGGCCGCCGCCGCCGGACCTGCTGCAGCGGCTGGCCGAGCGCAACGCGAACACGCTGGCCACGCTCGCCGCGCTGGAGGAGCGTCGTACCGACCTCGGCGACGACGACAATCCGCTGATGCAGGAAATGCTGCGCATGGACGCCAAGCTCACCGCACTGGTGGAGATCGTGAACCTGCTGCTGGCGCCCGCCGCCACGCTGCCGCCGCGCCGTGCGTTGCGCTTCAATGCCGTGGGCGCCTTGCTGCCGCCCGCGCTGGTGCCGCCGGGCGATGGCCTGCTGCTGCGCCTGCACTTCGATGCCTGCCGCAGCCTGCCACTCGAACTGGCGGGGCGCGTGGTGCACGTACTCGACGACGGACGAAGCTTCGTGGAATTTGCGCCGCAAGGTGACGCGACGGGTGACGCGATTGAGCGCCTCGTGTTTCGCCATCACCGACGCAAAGTGGCAGAGGCACGCCAGCAGCTTGGATGAGGCTCGGGCGCAGTTCTCATTTCGCATGTGATATCGATCACATTTACGAAATCTCCGCCAAGATTTTTTCGACGGTCGTCACGTGCTTTCGGATGTCTTTGTCACGGCGCCGGCATCTTGCAAAGACCTTTCGCTTCATGCGTTTGCGGAAAACTCTTGCGCATGTCGCTCGACGGCAATGGCCGCGGCTTCACCATCGGGCGGCATTTTGCCGGCGCCCTGGCCGTCAAAGTTGGCCCCCTTGTTGCTCTTCGTTCATCAAGCCGGAGACGGAAAGCCGGCGCTGATGATCAACGCGCTCCGCTGGAAGCCGAGGAGCCGCGACAAGAGCAGTAAGGAGAAGGGGCTGTGCAGAAATTCGATTTCCTCGTCATTGAGTCCGGTGCGGCGCGTGCGGATGCGGTGATGTCGGCGCTTCACTTCCTGGGCTATCGGCCGCAACGCGCCGCCGACTGCCAATCCATCGACAAGTCCACCCACGACTGGCGCGCCGTCTACATCGGCGGCGTCGAGGACGAGGCCGCGGCCGAGCGCCAGCTGGCCCTGCTCGGCGACGCGGCGCATCACGTGCCGGTGCTGGTGGCCGCCGATGCGCCGCTGGCCACGCGCCTCGTGAAGACGATCTCGCCGTCCGCCGCGCGCGTGGCCACGCTGGAGTTTCCGCTGCGCTACGAACAGGTGGTCGAGGCGTTGCGCAGCCTCTCCGCGCGCCTGCTCGGCGGCCAGGCCAGCGCGTTGCGCTTCGTGGGCAATTCGGCGCCGATGCTGCGCGTCAACGCGCTGATCCGCCAGGTGGCGCCTTTCGATTCCACCGTGCTGGTGCTGGGCGAGTCGGGCACCGGCAAGGAGATGGTGGCGCGCGCCATCCACGAGCATTCCGCCCGCCGCGACAAGCCGTTCGTGGCGATCAACTGCGGTGCGATCCCGGCCGAGCTGCTGGAAAGCGAGCTGTTCGGCCACGAGAAGGGCTCCTTCACCGGTGCGATCAGCGCGCGCAAGGGCCGCTTCGAGCTGGCCGAGGGCGGCACGCTGTTCCTCGACGAGATCGGCGACATGAGCCTGCCGATGCAGGTGAAGCTGCTGCGCGTGCTGCAGGAGCGCGTGTACGAGCGCGTGGGCGGCAGCAAGACCCAGCGCTGCGACGTGCGCATCATCGCCGCTACCCACCGCAACCTGGAGCAGGCCATCGCCGAGGGCCGCTTCCGCGAGGACCTGTTCTATCGCCTCTCCGTGTTCCCGCTGGAACTGCCGGCGCTGCGCGAGCGGCTGGGCGACCTGCCGGTGCTGATCGACGAGTTCAACCAGCGCCTGGCGCATCGCGGCCTGGGCGTGGCGCGCTTCAGCGCCGGCGCGATGCAGATGCTGCGCGAGCACGCCTGGCCGGGCAACGTGCGCGAGCTGGCGAACCTGGTCGAGCGCATGGCGATCCTGTGCCCGCACGGCGAGGTGCGCGCCAGCGAGCTGCCGCCAAAGTACCGTCACGCACAGCTCGGCGAGGAGGCGCATGGCGCCGCCCTGCTGGCGCTGATGGAGGATGGCCATGCAGCGGCGGGCACGGCCGTCGTGCAGCCGGTGGACGAGGCCCAGCGCCTGCTGCCCGAGGACGGCATCGACCTGAAGGATCACCTGGCCGACATCGAGGTGGGCATGATCCGCCAGGCGCTCGACGCCACCGGCGGCGTGGTGGCGCATGCCGCGCGCCTGCTGCACATGCAGCGCACCACGCTGGTGGAGAAGTTGCGCAAGTACGGCCTGCAGGCGAACGGCCTGGCGGCCTGAGAGGAAACGGGGAGCGTCGGCCTCGCCCACGCACTCCGATCCGGCGAGTCACCCGTGTCCGCGTCGCCCCGGTCGGCCTGATCCGACAATCGCCTCGTTCCCCGTTCCCCGTTCCCCGTTCCCCGTTCCCCGTTCCCCGTTCCCCGTTCCCCGTTCCCCGTTCCCCGTGGCACGCCTCGTGCATTCACCACCTGCAAACCCGTCGCGCGACGGGATTCCGTCTCCCATCCACCGACCTGGATCACGCCGCATGAGCACGATCGACGTCAACAACCTGCTTGCCCAGATGCGCCAGATGACGGCGCAGGTGCGCATGCCGGAAACCGCGGCGCAGGCGCCATCGGGCGGTGGTCAGGCGAACTTCTCCTCGCTGCTGCAGCGATCCATCTCCGCGGTGGGAAACAGCCAGATGCAGGCGGGACAGATGGCCGCCAGCTTCGAGCGCGGCGATCCCGGTGCCGACCTTGGTCGCACCATGATCGCGGTGCAGAAGGCCGACCTCTCGCTGCGCACGGCGGTGGCGGTGCAGAGCAAGCTGGTCGATGCCTACAAGGACATCATGAACATGTCGGTCTGACGCCGGCACCACGATCACCGAACAGCACTGACCGACGAGCAGCAGCATGGCCGACAACGCCATCGCGACGACCGACAGCAACAGCGGCGCGCGCCTGGATTCCCTCAAGCAGATCACCCGCAACCCGGCGGCGCGCCAGCTCGCGCTGCTGGTGGCGGTGGCCGCGGCGGTGGCGCTGGGCGTGGCGGTGGTGCTGTGGTCCCGCGGACCGAACTACGGCCTGCTGTACGCGGGGCTGGACCAGAAGGACGCCGCGGCGATCGCGCAGGAGCTGCAGGCCTCCAACACCGCCTACAAGCTGGGCGGCGACGGCACCTCGATCATGGTGCCGGCCGCCGACCTCGCCGCGCTGCGGCTGCGGCTGGCGGCGAAGGGCCTGCCGCAGGGGAGTGCCGCGATCGACACGCAGTCGACCGGCGGTTCGCCGTTCGGCATGAGCGACCTCGCCGAGCGCACGCACTACCAGCAGATGCTGGAGAGCGACCTCGGCGCCACCATCGCCTCGCTGCAGTCGGTGCGCGCCGCGCGCGTGCACCTGGCCTTGCCGAAGCCCTCGGCCTTCATCCGCGACAACCGCAACGCCAGCGCCTCGGTGCTGCTCACGCTATACCAGGGGCGCGAGCTCGACGCGGGGCAGGTGGCGGCGATCGTGCACCTGGTGGCGTCCAGCGTGCCGGGGCTCGACCCTGGCCAGGTCTCGGTGGTCGACCAGCAGGGCCGCCTGCTGACCGGCAGCGCCGATGCCGGCGACGAGGTGGGCGACAACCGCCTGCGCCTGGCCACGCGCATCGAAAACACCTATGCCCAGCGCATCGAGGAGCTGCTGACGCCGCTGGTCGGCCCCGGCCGCGTGCGCGCCCAGGTCAACGCGGACCTGGATTTCAGCCAGACCGAGAAGGCCAGCGAGACCTACGGCCACGACCATCCGGCGCTGCGCAGCGAACAGGTCAGCAGCGAACAGCACACCGGCGGCGACGCCGGCGGTGGCGTGCCCGGCGCACTCAGCAACCAGCCGCCGCCCACGGTGGCGCAGCCCACCGCCGCGAAACCGAACGCCGGCACGGCCGCCGCACCGGGCAGCACGGCGTCGATGACCACGGGCAGCCGCGACGGCGAGAGCTCCAGCAGCGCCACGCGCAACTACGAGCTGGACCGCACCATCAGCCACGTCAGCGATCCGGCCGGCCGGCTGGCCCGCCTCACCGTGGCGGTGGTGGTGGACGACAAGCTGGCGGCCGCCAGCGCCGCGAACGGCGCCAAGGGCGACCCGAAGAGCGTGCCGTTCACCCCGCAGGAGCTGCAGCACCTCACCGACCTGGTGAAGAACGCGGTGGGTTTCGACGCCGCACGCGGCGACAGCGTCAGCGTGATCAACCAGGCCTTCCATCGCAACGCCGCGCCGGACGCGACGCCCGCGACGCCGCTGTGGGAGCGCCCCGGCGCGCTGGACCTGATCAAGCAGGGCCTCGGCGTGCTGATCGCGCTGCTGGTGGCGTTCGGCCTGCTGCGCCCGCTGCTCAAGGGGCTGCTGCGCGGCGCCCCGGTGAGGCAGGCCCTGCCGGCGCCGCTGCCGACCGTGTCGGTGCGGATCGACGACGTCGAGCCGCCGGTGGCCGGCCAGCCGGCGCGCCTCGACGCCGCGCCGGCGCTGGCCTACGAGCAGCGCATCGGCCAGGCCCGCCGCATGGTGGGCGAAAACTCCAAGCAGGTGGCGCAAGTGGTCAGGAACTGGGTGAACGAAGATGGCAATTAACCGTTCCGACACGGCCGTCACCGGGGCGCAGCGCGCGGCGATCCTGCTGCTGACGCTGGGCGAGCAGGATGCCGCCGAGGTGCTCAAGCACCTGAGCGCGCGCGACGTGCAGGCGGTCGGCACCGCGATGGCGGCGCTCGCCAGCGTGTCGCGCGAACAGGTCACCGGCGTGCTGGACAAGCTCGACGAGGACATGGGCCGGCAGACCGCGCTGGGCGTGGGCACCGAGGAATACATACGCAAGATCCTCACCAACGCGCTGGGCGAGACCAAGGCCGGCGGCCTGATCGACCGCATCCTGCTCGGCCGCAGCTCGAAGGGGCTGGAATCGCTGAAGTGGATGGAGAGCCGCGCGATCGCCGAGATGATCAACCAGGAGCATCCGCAGATCATCGCGCTGGTGCTGGCGCACCTGGAGCCGGACCAGGCGGCCGAGGTGATCGGCTACCTGCCGCAGCGCGTGCGCTCCGACGCGGTGATGCGCATCGCCACCCTCGACGGCGTGCAGCCGCATGCGCTGAACGAACTGGACGAGATCATGGAGCGCCAGTTCAACGGCAACACCAAGAAGCTGAAATCCGCCAGCGTGGGCGGGCTGAAGGCGGCCGCCAACATCCTCAACGCGATGGACAGCAGCCGCGAGGCCGAGCTGATGACGGCGATCCGCAGCCAGGACGAGGCGCTGAGCGGACGCATCGAGGATCTGATGTTCGTGTTCGAGGATCTCGCCGAGCTGGACGACCGCGGCATGCAGACCCTGCTGCGCGAGGTGCCGTCGGGGATCCTGATCACCGCGCTGAAGGGCGCCGAGCCGGCGATCCGCGAGAAGATCTTCGCGAACATGTCCAAGCGCGCCGCCGACATGATGCGCGACGACCTGGAAGTGAAGGGCCCGGTGCGGCTCAGCGAGGTCGACGCCGCGCAGAAGGAAGTGCTGGCCGCGGCCAGGAAGCTGGCCGACGCCGGCCAGCTCAGCCTGGGCAGCGGCGGGGATGACTACGTCTGATGGCGGCCGCGATCCACGACGCCGCAATGGGCTTCCGGCGCTGGGAACTGCCGCACGTCGGCGCCGAGCCGGAGCCGGTGCCCGCAGCCGACGCGGCGCCGCCGCAGCCGACCGTGCGCGAGCTGGAGGCGCTGGAACAGCAGGCGCGCGACGAGGGCCGGGCCGCCGGCCTCGCCGAGGGGCGCGCCATGGCCGCGCAGGAGCTGCGCGAGCGCCTGGCGCAACTCGACGCCGTGTGCGAGGCGGCGGCGCGTCCCCTGCAGGCGTTCGACGACCAGGTCGCCCGGGAACTGGCGCGGCTGGCGATGGTGGTGGCCGGCCGGGTGGTCGCGCACGAGCTGCGCCTGTCGCCCGAACTCGTCGTGCGCGCCGTGCGCGAGGCGGCCAACGCATTGCCGGCGGCGACCCGCGAATTGCGCGTCCACCTGCATCCGCAGGACCTGGCCCTGCTGCAGGAACTGGGTGCGGCCGAGCGCCACTGGCAGCTGCTGGCCGATCCCGCGCTGGCGCGCGGCGACTGCCGGCTGGAAAGCGAACACTCGCGGCTGGACGCGCGGGTGGAAACCCGCCTGGCGGCGGTGGTCGATGCCGTGCTCGGCGAAGCCGCCGCGCCGGAGGGCGGCGAGGCATGAGCGCGGACACCGGCCCGGCCGCGCGCCGCGAACGCTGGCAGCACCAGTTCGCGCGGCAGGCCGCGCGCGCCGCGGTGGCGCGCACGCTCGCGGTGGAAGGCAGCCTGCGCCGCGTGGTCGGCCTGACGCTGGAGGCCGAAGGCTGCGAGGCCGCGCTGGGCGCGCGCTGCCTGGTCGACACCGCCGACGGCAGCGAACTGGAAACCGAAGTGGTCGGCTTCGCCGACGAACGCCTGCTGCTGATGCCGGTGGGCGACATGCACGGCGTGTTGCCGAACGCGCGCGTGCGCCCCTGCGCGCGCAGCGGCGGACTGCCGGTGGGCGCGCAGCTGCTGGGCCGGGTGATCGGCGCCGACGGCCTGCCGCTGGACGGCCTCGGCGCGCTCGATGCGGACGAACACGCGGCACTCAAGAACGAACCGATCAACCCGATGGCGCGCAAGCCGATCGACGCCCCGCTGGACGTGGGCGTGCGCGCGATCAACGCGCTGCTCACCGTGGGCCGCGGCCAGCGCCTGGGCCTGTTCGCCGGCTCCGGCGTGGGCAAGTCCACCCTGCTCGGCATGATGACGCGCTACACCAACGCCGACGTGGTGGTGGTGGGCCTGATCGGCGAACGCGGCCGCGAGGTGAAGGAATTCGTCGAGCACACGCTGGGCGCGGAAGGTCGCCGCCGCGCGGTGATCGTCGCCGCTCCCGCCGACGCGCCGCCGCTGAAGCGGCTGCGCGGCGCGCAGTACGCCACCGCGATCGCCGAGTGGTTCCGCGACCGCGGCCAGCGCGTGCTGCTGCTGATGGATTCGCTGACCCGCTACGCCCAGGCGCAGCGCGAGATCGCGCTGGCGATCGGCGAGCCGCCGGCCACCAAGGGCTACCCGCCCTCGGTGTTCGCGCTGCTGCCCGCGCTGGTCGAACGCGCCGGCAACGACGCCGAAGGCAGGGGCTCGATCACCGCGTTTTACACCGTGCTCACCGAGGGCGACGACTACCGCCACGACCCGATCGCCGACGCCGCGCGCGCGATCCTGGACGGCCACATCGTGCTGTCGCGCGACCTCGCCGAGGCCGGCCACTACCCGGCGATCGACATCGAGGCCTCGATCAGCCGCGTGATGCCGCAGGTGGTGGAACGCGGGCACCTGCAGGCGGCGCAGCGCTTCCGCCGCGTGTATTCCGCCTACCGCCAGCAGCGCGACCTGATCGCGGTGGGCGCCTACCAGAAGGGCTCCGACCCGCAGGTGGACCTCGCCATCGAGCTGTGGCCACAGCTGCGCGGCTTCCTGCAGCAGGAAGTGGACGAACCGATGACGCTGGAAGCCGCCGTCGAGCGGCTCGACCAGCTAGCCGCACAGGTGACCGCATGAACTCGCGTTCCGGACGACTGCAGCCGGCGGTGGACCAGGCCCGCCAGAAGACCGAGGATGCGCTGGCGAAACTGGCCACGCAGCAGCAGCAGCTGGCCAAGGCCGAACACCAGCTCGGCGAACTGGAGCGCTATCGCAACGAATACGCCGCTGCCGGCGAGGGCGCGGTCAGCGTCAGCGCGCTGCTCAACCGCCAGCAGTTCATCGCGCGCATCGACCAGGCGATCGCCCAGCAGGCCGCGGAGATCGACCGCCAGCACCGCCGGCTGAACCAGGTGCGCGACCACTGGCAGCAGGCGCATGCGCGCGAAAGCGCGCTGGGCAGCGTGGTCGCGCAGCACCAGGAACACGAACGCCGCGCCGAGGAACGGCGCGAACAGGCCGAGATCGACGAACGCATGCAGCACCGGCGGCCGCGCTGAAGCGCCCGCCTGCCGACCACGGAATCCTTTCGCCATGACCCCACCCGCCGCCCTTCCCGTGATGCCCGCCGCACCGAGCGCGCGCAGTGCGCCTGCCGCGGCCGGCACGCCGCGCAGCGACACGGCGCCGAATCCGTTCGACCAGCATTTGCAGGCCGCCAGGAACACGCCGCCTGCCGCCGCGGCACCGCCGACGGACCGGCCATCCGCGTCGACGCCGGATGCGCATGCACCTGCACCGGGCAAATCGTCCACCGCGGATGCCGCGGCGAAGGCCGCAGCGGAGTCGGACATGCCGACGCCTGTCACGACGCCTGCGGCATCGGCCGCGGCCATGCCGTCCACCGCGGCCGCGGCACCGCGCGGCCAGGCGGATGCCTCGCCGCTGGATGCCGCCCTGGCCGCGGCCCAGGCTGCATCGGTCGCCACCGCCGCGGGCGAGGCCGCGACTGCCGCCTCGTCGAAGACGGCGGCCACGCCGAAAGCCGCGTCCCCCGACACGGAGGCTGCCGCGACGCTGGCCGGCGCCATGCTCGCCCTGCTGGGCCGGCTGACGGACGGCACGGCCGGCGCGGCAACGGATGCGGACGATGCCACGGTCTCCGCGGACGGCTCGGCATCGGGTCGGGGCGGGGCCGCCGTGGCGACGCAGGGCCAGGGCCTGGACGACAAGGCGCTGGCCGCAGCAGTCGCTGCTGCCACGCCGGCCGCAAACCCGGCCGGCATGCCGGTCGGCGCGGAGCAGCTGTTCGCAGCGGCCGGCACCGACACGCGCAAGGATCGCGGCCTCGAGGCGCTGGCCTTGGCCACCGCGCCGGCGCCCATGCCCGCGCCGCCGACGCCGGCGCCGCTCCAGCCGCAGCTGCCGTTGTCGCCGGGCAGCAGCGGCTTCGCCGACGAGCTCGGCCAGCAGGTGGTGTGGATGGGCCAGCAGGACATCCAGCAGGCGAAGATCCGCCTGCATCCGGAAGACCTGGGCTCGCTCGACGTGCACCTCAGCGTGAGCCACGACCGCGTGGACGTGGTGTTCAGCGCGCAGCATCCGGCCGCGGTCACGGCCGTGCAGCAGAGCCTGCCGCAGCTTGACCACATGCTGGCCCGGCATGGCCTCTCGCTCGGCCATGCCGAAGTGGGGCAGCAGAATCGCGGCGACGGCGGCGGCGCGCGCGGCGAGAGCCGTGGCGCGATGGCGGCGACCGACGAGATCGACGCGGTGCACGCCTCTGCGTTGCCTGTCGCGACGGGGCGGATCGGCCTGCTCGACGCGTTCGCCTGACAGTCGCGCATCCGCGGTACCGGTGGGCCGGGCATGCCTGCCCGCGGCCCGCCGGCACGTCATGCCCGCGGCGGCAGGCATCCCTCCACCCTTCGGCGCGCGCGAAGCGATGTGCGTTGGCGGAGGGTCGCCATGCGGCTGAACAGCCCCGCTCCGGTCGTCTGCCGCCGCCGCCCCGGCAGGCGTCGCGATGACGTCGCGGCGAACCTCCGGCGCGCGTCAAGAAAGCGCCGCCGGTCCCGCCGGCTTCCACGCAGGCACCCGCAAATCCGCTCCCGGCAAGGCTTTCCGGTCATGGCACACGGATTGCAATGGTCCGGTGGGCGCGCTACGGCGCGCGACTTTCAACCGGGCGGATCGAGGATTGCATGGCCAACGAGGAACAGACCGCAGCGGCACCGGCGGCGCGCAAGCGCCGCGGCCCGTTGCTGATCGGCGCGGTGGCGCTGCTGGCGCTGGCCGGCGGCGGCTATGTCTGGCGGACGCAGAAGGCCGCGCACACGCCAGCTTCCCGGCAGGCGGAGAGCAAGGTCGAGTTGTACCTGCCGATGGACCCGCCCTTCGTGGTGAATTTCCGCGACGGGGATTCGCTGCGCTACCTGCAGGTGGCGGTGACCCTGATGGCGCACGACCCGCAGGCGATCGAGACGGCGAAGTCCGCCGACCCGGTGATCCGTGATGCGCTGGTGTCGCTGTTCAGCAACCAGGAGTACGCGGTCATCAGCAATGCCGCCGGACGCGAAAAGCTGCAGAAGCAGGCGCTGGAGGCGGTGCGCAAGATCGTCCAGGCGCGGCTGGCGCGGCCCGGCATCGACGCGCTGTACTTCACCAGCTTCGTGATGCAGTGACGGCGAAGGTGCACGCATGAGCGACCTGCTTTCCCAGGACGAGATCGACGCGCTGCTGGACGGCGTCACCGACGGCGCGGTGGAGACCGGCGGCGACCGGCCGCTGCCCTCCGATGCGGTGATCTCGTACGACTTCACCCAGCAGGACCGCATCGTGCGCGGCCGCCTGCCCACGCTGGAAATGGTCAACGACCGTTTCGCGCGCTATTTCCGCGCCGGCGTGTTCAGCGTGCTGCGCAAGACCTGCGAGGTCTCGGTGCTGGGCGTGAAGATGCAGAAATTCGCCGAGTACGTGCACGGCCTGGTGGTGCCGACCAACCTGAACCTGGTGCGCATCAAGCCGTTGCGCGGCAGCGCCCTGGTGGTGTTCGAGCCACGCCTGGTGTTCAGCGTGATCGACAACTTCTTCGGCGGCGACGGCCGCTTCCACGCACGCATCGAGGGCCGCGACTTCACCGCCACCGAGAACCGTGTGATCCAGATCCTGCTGGGCGAGCTGTTCACCGCGATGGTCGAGGCCTGGGCGCCGGTGCTGGGCCTCTCGTTCGAGTACCAGGGCTCGGAGATCAACCCGCAGTTCGCCAACATCGTCAGCCCCACCGAGACGGTGGTGGTGTCGCGCTTCCACGTCGAGCTCGACGGCGGCGGCGGCGAGATCCACCTGACCCTGCCGTACGCGATGGTCGAGCCGATCCGCACCCTGCTCGACGCCGGCGTGCAGAGCGACCGCGTCGACCGCGACGACCGCTGGGCCGAGCTGCTGCGCGACGAGGTGCTCGACGCCGAGGTGCCGCTCCGCTCGCAACTGCTCGACATCGAGCTCACCCTCGGCGAGTTCCTGCATCTGCGGCCCGGCGACGTGATCCCGATCCAGCTGCCCGAGCTGGCCACCGCCTACGCCGAGGACGTGCCGCTGTTCCGCGGCCGCTACGGCCAGGCCAACGGCCGCAACGCCATCCGTTTCCACACCCAGGTCGGCCGGCGCGAAGTGCGCACCAGCGGCGACCTGTCCAACCGGGAAGAAATCGCATGAACCAGTCCACCGAAGCGCTCGCCGACGACGCCGGCGAGCGCGTCCAGTTCGATTCGCTGCGTGGCGGCGGCAACGGCGCCGGCGAGGTCAACCTCGACATGATCCTCGACGTGCCGGTGACCCTGGCGATGGAGGTCGGCCGCACCCGCATCAGCATCCGCAACCTGCTGCAGCTCAACCAGGGCTCGGTGGTGGAACTGGACCGCGCCGCCGGCGAACCGCTGGACGTGTTCGTCAACGGCACCCTGGTCGCCCACGGCGAGGTGGTGGTGATCAACGAGAAGTTCGGCATCCGCCTGACCGACGTGATCAGTCCCGCCGAGCGCGTGCGCAAGCTGCGGTGAAGCCGTGAACAGGGCAGGGGGAACGGGGAACAGGGTCGCCGCGGCGCTGGCATTGGCGCCGGCTGCACTGCCGGCGGCCGACGTCGACGTGGGTGGCGAGCTGCTGCGCGTGCTGCTCAGCCTGGTGGCGGTGGTGGCGCTGATCTTCGTGGCCGGCTGGCTGTCGCGGCGCATGCAGCTGTGCAGCCGGCCGGGTGGGCGGCGCATCCGCTGCGTGGAGGCGATGGCGGTGGGCGCGCGCGACCGCGTGCTGCTGCTCGACGCCGATGGCAAGCGCCTGCTGGTGGGCGTGGGCCCGGGCGGCATGCGCACCTTGCACGTCTACGAGGGCGCGGCACCGGTCGAAGGCGACCCGCCGTCGCCCATGCCTCCGGTCCCGAATTTCGCGCAGCTGCTGTCGCGCTGGAAGGCCAAGCCGTGAAGTCCCGCCATTCCCTTGCCGCGCGCGGCTGGCTCGCGCTCGCCCTGCTGCTGCTGCCGCTGCTGGCGTGGAGTGCGCCGCAGGCCGCGCGCAACGCCGCTGCCGTGACGGCCACGCCGGCGCTGTCGATGCCGGCGAGCCCGGTGGGCCTGGGCAACGCGGGCATTCCCGTGCTGACCGTGCACGATGCGCCGGGTGGCGCGAAGAACTGGACGCTGTCGCTGCAGATGCTGGCACTGCTCACGGTGCTGACGCTGTTGCCGGCGGTCCTGCTGATGATGACCTCGTTCACCCGCATCATCATCGTGCTGGGCTTCCTGCGCCAGGCACTGGGCACGCAGTCCACGCCGCCGAACCAGGTGCTGCTGGGATTGTCCTTGTTCCTCACCCTGTTCGTGATGTCGCCGGTGCTCAACCGCGCCTACACCGATGGCGTGAAGCCGTACATGGACGGCCAGCTCTCCGCCGAGCAGGCGCTGCCCGCGGCCAGCGCGCCGTTCAAGCACTTCATGCTCGACCAGACCCGCGAGGCGGACCTCGCGCTGTTCACCAGGCTGGCCGGCGAGCAGCCCTACGCCAGCAAGGCCGACGTGCCGTTCAAGGTGGCGATGCCGGCCTTCCTCACCTCGGAACTGAAGACCGCGTTCCAGATGGGCTTCCTGCTGTTCATCCCGTTCCTGATCATCGACCTGGTGGTGGCCAGCGTGCTGATGTCGATGGGCATGATGATGGTGTCGCCGACGATCATCTCGCTGCCGTTCAAGATCATGCTGTTCGTGCTGGTGGACGGGTGGACGCTGCTGCTGGGGACCCTGGCGGGGAGCTTCTACACATGAGCACCGTACTGGTGGCTACTCCCTCTCCCCTGTGGGGAGAGGGCCGGGGTGAGGGGCGGGTGCTCGCGGGGAAGTTTGCCGAAGGCAGGTTTGTCCGCGAAGAGCTTTCGTGCGCCTGCGGCGCCCGAGTTACTTCTCTTTTGCTTGTCCAAAATAGAAGTAACCAAGAGAAAATGACACCCCGATGGCGCGCCCTCCGGGCATCCTGCCCTGCGGGTACGCGGGCGGGTTACGGGTTTTTTCGACGGGGCTCCTGCCCCGGCGAAAAACTGGCCCGCATCCGTGCGGGCCATCCTGCGGACTTTCCTTCACCCGCCCGCCGCGCCATAGGGGCCCCGGAAAAGCAGCGCGCTCCAAGCGCGCAGAAGCAACGGCCAGAGCAAAGCGAAGCGCCGCAAGCACGCTGCAAACCAGCTTCTGGCGCGCAGGATGCGCGCCTGCTCTTGCGGGGCCCCTGGGCGGCGGTGAGGCGGGGACGGAAAGGCCGCGCAGCGGGCGAGGCCAGGGATGGTCTCGCCTTTTCGCGCGGGCAGGAGCCCGCTCGAAAAGCCCGGCCCCGCCTCACGGACTTGCCGGGCAGGAGGCCCGGCAAGCGCCAACCGGGGTGGCCTTCTCTTTTACGCCGGGCATCCTGCCCTCCGCCCTGCGGGCCGGCTTCGCCGTTCGCCGCCGCTCCTGCGGCGGCAGTGGTTACTTTTCTCTTGGCCACGCAAGAGAAAAGTAACTCGGGCGCCGCCGGCGCACGAAAGCTCTTGATTTTCAATGAAACGAGAGCATCGCGTACGAGGTGCGCTCCTGCAGATGCAGGAGAACGCGGATTCTTCATCGTTCGCCATGCAGGGGGCTGGTGATGACCCCCGAATCCATCATGGAAATCGGCCAGCACGCGCTCTACGTGGCGATGCTGGTGGCCGCGCCGCTGCTGCTCACCGCGCTGGCGGTGGGTCTGCTGATCGGCGTGATCCAGGCGGCCACGCAGATCAACGAGATGACGCTGAGCTTCATCCCCAAGCTGATCGCGATGGCGCTGGTGGCGCTGATCGCGGGGCCGTGGATGCTGCGCCTGCTGGTGCACTACACCGCGCAGCTGATCGAGAGCCTGCCGGGGGTGATCCGGTGACGACGCTGGACGTGGCCTGGCTCGCGACGTGGCTGGGCCGTTTCCTGTGGGCGCTGGCGCGGGTGGGCGGCCTGTGCCTGGTGGCGCCGGTGTTCGGTGCCTCGGTGCTGCCGGCGCAGGTGCGGCTGGGCGTGGTGGTGGTGCTCGCCCTGGTGCTGGCGCCGCTGGCGCCCGCGTCGGTGGATGTCCTCGGCGTCGCCGGCATGCTGGGGCTGGCGGGCCAGCTCGTGGTCGGCGCGGCGGTGGGCTTCGTGCTGAAGCTGGTGTTCGACGCGGTGCAGTTCGGCGGCGGCCTGGTGGGGCAGAGCATGAGCCTGGGCTTCGCCGAGGTGGTCGATCCGCAGGCCGGCGGCAACTCCAACGTGCTGGGCCAGTTCTACCTGGTGCTGGTGACCTTGCTGTTCCTGGCGATGGACGGCCATCTGCAGTTGATCGCGCTGCTCGCCGACAGCTTCCGCCATGCGCCGCCGGGCGGTCTTGCGATCGACGCCAACGGCCTGCACGCGGTGCTCGCGTTCGGCGTGCAGCTGTTCGGCGGCGCGGTGCGCGTGGCGCTGCCGGCGATGACCTCGCTGCTGGTGGTGAACATCGGCTTCGCCGCGATCAGCCGCGCGGCGCCGTCGATGAACCTGTTCGCGGTGGGTTTCCCGATCACCGTGTCGCTGGGCTTCATCGCGCTGTGGCTTTCCCTGCGCAGCCTGCCGGGCGCGTTCGACGCCCTGCAGGGCGATGCCTGGGACCTGATGCGCCACCTGCTTGGAAGCTGAGCCGTGAGCGACGACAGCGACCAGGAAAAAACCGAACAGCCGACAGAGAAACGGCTCAAGGAGTCGCGCGAGAAGGGCGAGGTTCCGCGATCGCGCGACCTCAGCGGCGCGGCGGTGGTGCTGGCCGGCGTGGCGGCGTTGATGGCCGGCGGGCCGCGTGCGTTCGAGCATGCGCGCAACATTTTCGACCTTGGCCTGGGCTATTCGCGCGAGGCGCTGTTCTCCGATGCGCTGCCGGGGCGCGCGCTGCACGCGGCGATGCACGAGGCGCTGGCGCTGTTCGCGCCGGTGGCGCTGGCCACGCTGCTGGCGGCGCTGGCGGCGCCGCTGCTGCTCGGCGGGCTCAGCTTCAGCGGCCAGGCGCTGCAACCGAAGTTCGAGCGGCTGGACCCGGTCAAGGGCCTGGGCCGCATCTTCGCGCTGCGCGGCCTGGTGGAGCTGGGCAAGGCGCTGCTCAAGATCCTGTTCATCGGCGCCGTGCTGGCGCTGCTGCTGCGCCACTGGCAGGGCCAGCTGCAGGCCACCGGGCGCGGTGCGGTGACGGCGGGCATCGCGCAGGCGCTGGGCCTGCTGGGCCAGGCCGCGCTGTGGTTCGGCAGCATCCTCGCGCTGCTCGGCGGCCTCGACGCGCTGTACCAGAAGTACGACCACACGAAGAAGCTGCGCATGAGCCGGCAGGAGATCAAGGACGAGATGAAGGAGAGCGAGGGCAGCCCCGAGATCAAGGGCCGCATCCGCCAGGTGCAGATGGCGCAGGCGCGCCGCCGCATGATGGAGGAACTGCCCAAGGCCGACGTGGTGGTGGTCAATCCCACCCACTTCGCGGTGGCGCTGCGCTACGACGAGGGCCGCACCGGCGCGCCGCGGGTGATCGCCAAGGGCGTGGACGTGCTGGCCCAGCAGATCCGCCTGGTGGCGGGCAGCCATCGCATTCCGCTGGTCGAGGCGCCGCCGCTGGCACGCGCCTTGTATGCAAGCACCAGGCTTGGCCAGGAAATCCCCGCCGCGCTCTACGTGGCGGTGGCCCAGGTGCTCGTCTACGTCTACCAGCTGAAGCAGGCTGCGGCGCAGGGCGGGACGCCGCCGGCCGTGCCGAACCCCGAGGTCGATCCCGACCTGATGGGTCCCTATCGCTGATCGGACACGAGTCAAATCCATGACGGGCACGCAGGTACTGGGCAATTTCAAGCAGCTGGCGCGACGGGGCGCCGGCGCGCCGGTGATGATGCTGGTGATGCTGGCGATGATGATGTTGCCGCTGCCGCCGTTCCTGCTCGACATGCTGTTCAGCTTCAACATCGCGCTGTCGCTGGTGATCCTGCTGGCGGTGGTCTACGTGATGCGGCCGCTGGAGTTCGCCGCGTTCCCCACCGTGGTGCTGATGGCCACGCTGCTGCGGCTCGCGCTCAACATCGCCTCCACCCGCGTGGTGCTGCTGCACGGCCACGACGGCCCCGGCGCCGCCGGCAAGGTGATCGAGGCGTTCGGCGAGTTCGTGATCGGCGGCAACTTCGCGGTGGGCCTGGTGGTGTTCGCGATCATCACCATCATCAACTTCGTGGTGGTCACCAAGGGCGCCACCCGCGTGTCCGAGGTGACCGCGCGCTTCACCCTGGACGCGATGCCCGGCAAGCAGATGGCGATCGACGCCGACCTCAACGCCGGCCTGCTGACCCAGGAGCAGGCGCGCGAGCGCCGCCAGGAAGTGCGCGAGGAGGCGGACTTCTACGGCTCGATGGACGGCGCCTCGAAGTTCGTGCGCGGCGATGCCACCGCGGGCATCCTGATCCTGATCATCAACATCGTCGGCGGCTTCTTCGTAGGCGTGATGCAGCACGGCCTGTCCGCCGCGGACGCGGCGCAGACCTACACCCTGCTCACCATCGGCGACGGCCTGGTGGCGCAGGTGCCGGCGCTGATGCTGTCGGTGGCCACCGCGATCATCGTCACCCGCGTCTCCAGGGCGCAGGACATGGGCCGCCAGCTCGCCGGCCAGGTGTTCGGCCAGCCGCGCGCACTGGCGGTGGCGGCAGTGGTGCTGGGCGTGATGGGGGTGATCCCCGGCATGCCGAACCTCGCCTTCCTGCTGCTCGGCGGCGTGTGCGGCGGCGCGGCCTGGCTGCTGTTCAAGCGCCAGCGCGAGACGCGCGAGAAGCTTGCAGCCGCGCCCGCCGAAGCGCCGGCCGCCGCCGTGCCGGCCGAGCGCGTGGAACTGGGCTGGGAGGACGTGACCACGGTCGATCCGCTGGGCCTGGAAGTGGGCTACCGGCTGATCCCGCTGGTGGACGTGCACCAGGCCGGCGAGCTGATGGGGCGGATCAAGTCGGTGCGCCGCAAGCTGTCGCAGGAGTTGGGCTTCCTGATACCCGCGGTGCACATCCGCGACAACCTCGACCTCGGCCCCAACACCTACCGCATCATGCTGATGGGCGTGCCGATGGGCGAGGCCGAGGTGCACACCGAGCGCCTGCTCGCGATCAACCCCGGGCAGGTGCACGGCACCGTGCAAGGCATTGCCACCCAGGATCCGGCGTTCGGCCTGGAGGCGGTGTGGATCGAGCTGGGCCAGCGCGAGCTGGCGCAGAGCTACGGCTACACCGTGGTCGACCCGGCCACGGTGATCGCCACCCACCTGTCGCATATCCTGCAGGGCCACGCGCACGAGCTGCTCAGCCACCAGGACGTGCAGCAGCTGCTGGACCGCCTGGCGCAGGGCGCGCCCAAGCTGGTCGAGGACCTGGTGCCGAAGCGCCTGGCGCTGGGCGGGGTGGTGAAGGTGCTGCAGAACCTGCTGGCCGAGCGGGTGCCGATCCGCAACATGCGCGGCATCGTCGAATCCTTGGCGGAGCATGCGGGGCAGAGTCAGGATCCCGGCGTTCTCACCGCCGCCGTGCGCGTGGCGCTGGGCCGGCAGATCGTGCAGGAAATCACCGGCCTGGGCACCGAGATCCCGGTCATCACGCTGGCGCCGGAGCTGGAGCAGATCCTGCTCGGCTCGATGTCCAGTGGCGGTGTGGCGGGCGCCGCGGTGGAGCCGGGTCTCGCCGACCGCCTGCAGCAGAGTGTGGCCGATGCCGCGCGGCGCCAGGAAATGAGCGGCGAACCGGCCGTGCTGCTGGTTCCGCCGCTGCTGCGGCCGTGGCTCGCGCGCTTCACCCGGCACGTGGCACAAAACCTGCACGTGCTCGCCTACAACGAGGTGCCCGACAACCGTCGGGTGCGACTGGTGCAGGCCCTGGGGCGTTGAGCGAGGCGAGGAGAGAGGGTGATGGATTTGATGAAGCGGGAACGGGGAAGGGGGAACGGGGAACGTGTGGTTCGCCGGGTGCCTGTGGCTGTCCGCCCGACACGGATCACCCAGGCCCGCCCCGAAAGTGATGTTCCCTGTTTCTCGTTCCCTGTTCCCTGCCTGCGGAGCAAGCCATGAAGATCAAACGTTTCGTGGCGCCCGACATGCGCCAGGCGATGCGCGAAGTGCGCGAGGAGCAGGGGCCGGAAGCGGTGATCCTGTCCACGCGCCGGATGGACGACGGCATCGAGGTGATCGCCGCGATCGACTACGACGAGGCACTGGTGCGCGAGGCGGCCAGGCATGGCGCGCCCGTCGCGCCGAAGACGGAAGCGAAGGAAGCGAAGCCGGCGAAGGCAGAGCCTGCGCCGGCCGTGGCAACGAAGCTGCCGCCGCCGGCGGCGCCGCCGCCTGCGCCCGTCGCTCCGCGCCGCCTGCACACCGTCGCGCCGCCGGCCGCTGCCGCCGCCGTCGCCGCGGAACCGCCGGCGGCGCATCCGCTGATGGAGCGCGCCGCGCACGACACCGCGCAGCTGCGCAGCGAACTGGGCGACCTGCGCGCGATGCTGGAGCTGCAGCTGTCGAGCCTGGCCTGGAACGACATGGAGCGGCGCCAGCCGCTGCGCGCGCGCATCCTGCGCGAGCTGACCCGGCTCGGCATCGAGGCCGACGTCGCGCGCACCCTGGTGGGCGAGCTGCCGGAAAAGATCAACGCCGACCAGGCGCGCTACCTGCCGCTGGGCATGCTCAGCCGCAGCCTGGCGGTGAGCGGCCGCCAGCTGTGCGACGACGGGCGCGGCGTCATCGCGCTGGTCGGTCCCACCGGCGTGGGCAAGACCACCACCATTGCGAAACTCGCCGCGCGAGCGGTGATGCGCCACGGCGCCGAGCGCGTGGCGCTGGTCAGCACCGACCACTACCGCATCGGCGCCGCCGCGCAGCTGGAACATTACGGACGCCTGCTCGGCGTGCAGGTCTACCCGGCCTACGACGCGCGCAGCCTGCGCAAGGTGCTGGAGATGCTGCAGGGCCGCCACACCGTGCTGATCGACACCGCCGGCATGGCCGGCAGCGATCCGCGGCTGGCGCAGCAGCTGGAGATCCTCGCCGACGCCGGCGAGCTGCGCTCCTGCCTGGTGCTGGCCGCCAACGCGCAGGCCGCGTCGCTGGAGGAAGCGGTGCGCGCCTACCGCGCGCTGAAGCCGCACGCCTGCATCCTCACCAAGCTGGACGAGGCGCCGCGGCTGGGCGGCGCGCTGTCGGTGCTGATCCGCCACAAACTGTCGCTGGACTACGTCACCGATGGCCAGCGCGTGCCCGAGGACATCGCCGCGGCGGATGCGCGCGTGCTGGTGTGCCGCGCCGCGCAATCGCTCAAGGCCGAGGCTCCCGACGACAACGTGATGGCCGAGCGCTTCGGCCTCGCCGTGGCCGAAGCATGAACGGAGTGCTCGCGATGAACCAGGCTTCGGGACTGAAGCAGATGCTGGCCACGCTGGTCGGCCGGCCCGCGACGGAAGCGGTGGCCAGTCACCAGGCCGACGGCCTGCTCGCCGCGGTGCCGACGGCGCGCCGGCATTGCCAGACGATCGCGGTGGCCGGCGGCAAGGGCGGCGTGGGCAAGAGCACGGTGGCGGTCAACCTCGGCGTGGCGCTGGCCGCTGCCGGCCACGAGGTGATGCTGCTGGATGCCGATACCGGGCTGGCCAACGTCGACGTGATGCTGGGGCTCGCCCCCGCGCGCCACATCGGCCACCTGCTCGACGGCGAGTGCACGCTGGAGGAATTGCTGCTGCCGGCGTCGTGCGGCCTGCAGGTGGTGCCGGCCGGTTCCGGTGCGCGCCGGCTGGCGCAACTGCGCCACGGCGAGCTGGCGGCGATCATCCGCGCCTTCGACGAACTGGTGCGGCCGCCCGAGTACCTGCTGGTGGACACCGCCGCGGGCCTGTCCGACAACGTGACGATGTTCGCCGCCGCCGTCGCCGAGGTGATCCTGGTGGTGTGCGACGAGCCGGCCTCGCTGACCGACGCCTACGGCCTGGCCAAGGTGCTCAGCCGCGACTTCGGCGTGCGCCGCCTGCGCATGGTCGCGAACATGGCGCGCAGCGAGGGCGACGCGCGGGCCTTGCACCACAAGCTGGCGCGGGTCAGCGACCGCTTCCTCGACGTGGCGATCGAATTCTGCGGCTGGGTGCCGCACGACGAGCGGCTGCGCCAGGCGATCCGGCGCCAGGCCGCGGTGGTCGAGCTGTGGCCGTCCAGCCCGTCGGGCCGGGCATTCAAGAAACTGGCGGGTGCGGTCGATAAGTGGGTCGAGCCCGGGCGCGCGGGTCTCGACCGCATCTCCTTCTTCGGTGGCCGGACGGCTCCGGTCGGAGGCATGCCGGGATGAGCGCGGCTTCGGAATACCTGCAACTCTCCCGCGAGAGTGCCGACGAACTGGTACGTCGGCACGCGCCGCTGGTCCGGCGGATCGCCTATCACCTGATGGGGCGGTTGCCGGCCAGTGTCGACGTGGGTGACCTGATCCAGGCGGGAATGATCGGTTTGCTGGAGGCGGCACGCCATTTTGCCCACGACAAGGGCGCCAGTTTCGAGACGTTTGCGGGCATCCGCATCCGTGGCGCGATGCTGGACGAGTTGCGCAAGGCCGACTGGACGCCGCGCTCGGTCCATCGCAAGACCCGCGAGGTGGCCGAGACGATCCGCCAGATCGAGGCCGAGACCGGCGCCGAGGCGGACGATGCCGAGGTGATCCGCCGGCTCGGCATCAGCGCGGAGGAGTACCACCAGGTGCTCGCCGACGCGGCCTGCTCGCGCCTGCTCAGCCTCACCGCCTCGGACGACGGCGAGGAGACCGGGGTGCTCGACGTGGCCGACGAGGGCAGCCTGGGGCCGCACGAAGGCATCGAGCACGACGGCATGCGCGAGGCGCTGGTCGAGGCCATCACCGCGCTGCCCGAGCGCGAGCAGCTGGTGATGTCGCTGTACTACGAGCAGGAATTGAACCTCAAGGAAATCGGTGCCGTGCTCGGCGTGAGCGAGTCGCGGGTGTGCCAGATCCACGGCCAGGCCGTGATCCGGCTCCGCGCGCGGCTGGCCGACTGGCGCGACTGAGCGGACCCCACCCCACCATCCCCGGGGCCGCCGGCCGGCCCGACGCACGTGGAGCAGACGTTTGGACAAGAACATGA
This sequence comes from Rhodanobacter geophilus, assembly GCF_040812275.1. Taxonomy (NCBI): domain Bacteria; kingdom Pseudomonadati; phylum Pseudomonadota; class Gammaproteobacteria; order Lysobacterales; family Rhodanobacteraceae; genus Rhodanobacter; species Rhodanobacter geophilus. The sequence goes on from NZ_JBFOHL010000014.1 coordinate 78,836, forward strand.
AAATCCTGGTGGTGGACGACTTCTCCACCATGCGGCGCATCGTCAGGAACCTGCTGGTCGAGCTGGGCTTCAGCAACCCCCTGATCCAGGAAGCCGACGACGGCGAGAACGCGCTGATCCTGCTGCGCAGCCAGCCGTTCGACCTGGTGGTGACCGACTGGAACATGCCGAACATGACCGGCATCGACCTGCTGCGCGCGATCCGCGCCGAGGCCGCGCTGAAGGGCCTGCCGGTGCTGATGGTCACCGCCGAGAACAACCGTGAGCAGATCATCGCCGCGGCCCAGGCCGGCGTGAACGGCTACATCGTCAAGCCGTTCACCGCCGTCACCCTCAAGGAAAAGCTCACCAAGATCTTCGAACGGATCGCCGCCGGAGCCAGCGCATGAATGCCGTACTTCCCCTCGCCGTCGACGACGGCCTGCCGCCCGAGCTGCGCGAACTGCTGAACAGCCCGGAAGGCCCCGCCTTCGAGCAGGCGCTGGACACGATGGTGCGCCAGCGCGAGCAGCACCTGTTCCGCGCGCTGGGCCAGCTGGCCCGCGAACTGCACGACGCCGTGCGCCGCCTCGGCGGCGAGCTGGCGCAGGAAGGCGTGCCCGGCATCGTCGCCGACGCGCGCCAGCACCTGCAGGACGTGCTGGAAATGAGCGCGAACGCCGCCAACCGCAGCATCGATTTCGCCGAGCGCCTGCGGCCGCAGGCCGAGTCGCTGGCGCGCAACGCCTGGGATGTGCTGCAGCAGGCCGAGGGCGACGAACCCGCCGCCGCGCTGGCGCGCGAAGCCGCCGCGTTCGCCGACAGCTGCCGCGCCGGCCTCGGCGACATGGTGGTGGCGCAGTCCTGGCAGGACCTCACCGGCCAGCGCATCAAGAAGGTCGCCAGCTTCATCGGCACGGTGGAATCCTCGCTGCTGGAACTGGTGCGCCTCACCGGCGCGCTGGCCGGCGTGGAGGCGCCGGTCGACGTGGCCAAGGTGACCAGCCAGGAGGATGCCGACCGCCTGCTCAGCGAATTCGGGTTCTGAGAGCCTGCTTATGGTCCCCAAGCACCCCGCGTTGTCATCGAGTGGTCGTCAGGTGTTAGTGCGTGGCGAAGCACCTGCCTGGCTGGCAGGTCAAGCCGCGCGCTGCCGCATGGCGGCCACTCGATGGCAATCCGGAGAGCCGGGTCTGTTTGCCCGCATGCCTGCGTCATCACTCAGTCGTGGACGGACGTCCACTCCTTCGTTCTTCCTTGGCCTGCGCGCAAACAGCGTCCGGCGCGGGGCGCTTGGGGACCATAAGCAGGCTATGCGATGAACGCGGATTTCGACAACGAGCTGCGCCAGGACTTCCTGGTCGAGGCCGGCGAGCTGGTCGAGCGGCTGGGCGAGCAGCTGGTCGGGCTGGAGGCGGCGCCGGACGACGGCGAGCTGCTGAACGCCGTGTTCCGCGCCTTCCACACGGTCAAGGGCGGCGCCGGCTTCCTCGCGCTGGAGCCGATGGTGCAGCTGTGCCATCACGCCGAGGACCTGCTCAACCTGGCCCGCAACGGCGCCGTGCGGCTCGACGCCGGCTACATGGACGCGCTGCTGCAGACGCTGGACCGGCTGGCCGAGATGATGGCCGCGCTCGGCGCGGGCGCGCCGCTGGCGATGCCGCCGCCGGCCTTGTTGCAGGCGCTGCTGCCGCGCGGTGGCGCGGTGGCCGTTGCGGCGCCCGCACCGGCGCCTGTTTCCTCGCCCGAGCCGGCCGGCGGCAGCATCGACGACAGCGAGTTCGAGGCTTTGCTGGACAGCCTGTACGGCACCGCCGCGCCCGGCACGGTCGAGCCGGCGCCGTTGCCGCAGGCGCCGGCGAAGTCGGCGACGATCGACGACGACGAATTCGAGGCCTTGCTGGACACGCTGCACGGCAAGGGCGGCCAGCCTGGCCTGCATGATGCCGGCGCCCAGCCCGGCGTCGCTGCACCACCCGTGGCGTCCGTGCCCGCATCCGCTGCGGCACCTGCGCCGGCCGTGCGCCATGCGACGCCGGCCGCCGAGGCCACCGTGCGCGTGGACACGGCGCGGCTGGACCTGCTGGTCAACCACGCCGGCGAGCTGGTGCTGGCGCGCAACCGCCTACTCAGCCTCGCCGCACGCCACGGTGGCGAGGCCCTGGCGGAGGCGGCCGACGAGCTGGACCGCATCACCGACGAGCTGCAGGGCGCGGTGATGGGCATGCGCATGCAGCCGGTGGGGCGCCTGTTCCAGCGCTTTCCGCGCATTGTGCGCGACCTCGCCCGCCAGCTCGGCAAGGAAGTGGAGCTGGTGCTGGAAGGCGAGGGCACCGACCTCGACCGCAGCCTGGTCGAGGCGCTGGCCGATCCGCTGATCCACCTGCTGCGCAACGCGCTCGACCACGGCGTGGAGGCACCGGAACTGCGCGAGCAGGCCGGCAAGCCGCGCAAGGGCCGCGTGGTGCTGTCGGCGATGCAGCGCGGCGAGCGCATCGTGATCACGGTGAGCGACGACGGTCGTGGCATGGACCCGGAGATCCTCAGGCGCAAGGCGGTGGAGAAGGGCGTGATCGACGCGGCGCAGGCCGCGCGGCTGTCCGAAGCCGAGTGCTACGAACTGATCTTCCGCCCCGGCTTCTCCACCGCCGCCACGGTCTCCGACGTCTCCGGCCGCGGCGTCGGCATGGACGTGGTGAAGACCCGCATCACCGAGCTCGGCGGCACGCTGGCGGTGCATTCGCGCCCCGGCCACGGCAGCGAGCTGGAACTGGCGGTGCCGCTCACCCTGGCCGTGCTGCGCGTGCTGATGGTGCGCGTGGGCCGGCGCCTGCTCGCGCTGCCGCTGGGCAACGTGGAGGAAGTGTTCGAACTGGCCGCGGGCCAGGACTGCCTGCTCGACGGCCGCCTGGTCGCGCGCCAACGCGGCCGTGCGCTGCCGCTGGTCGACCTGGTCGGCTGGACCGGCGTGGCGACCGAGGCGGTGCGCCACGTGGCGGTGCTGCACATCGGCCACCAGCGGCTGGGCTGCCTGGTACACGAGGTGCTTGGCCGCGAGGACGTCATCGTCAAGCCGCTCGGCCACCTGTTCGCCGGCGTGCCGGGCGTGGCCGGCGCCACCGTCACCGGCGACGGCCGGCTGGCGCTGGTGATGGACCTGGCGGGCCTGGCCGACGCCGCCGCGCAATCCCCCCTCCCCCTGGCACAGACCGGCTGACGTCATGGACCTGATCAGCATCATCGGCACGATCCTGGCCTTCGTGGTCATCATCGTCGGCACCATCCTCAAGGGCTCCACGGTCGACGCGCTGTGGAATCCCGCGGCGTTCGTGATCGTGTTCCTCGGCACGCTGGCGGCGCTGCTGGTGCAGAACCACGGCAAGGTGCTCAGGCACGCGCTGCGGATGATGGCGATGGTCTACCGCCCGCCGCAGCACCGGCCGGCCGACCTGATCAGCCGCATCGTGGGCTGGAGCGAGATCTCGCGCCGGCAGGGCCTGCTCGGGCTGGAACCGCAGATCGAGGCCGAGCCCGACCCGTTCGTCAGCAAGGGCCTGCAACTGCTGGTCGACGGCGGCGAGCCGGAGGCGATCCGCGGCGTGCTGGAAGTGGACCTGGAAACGCGCGAGGCGATCGACCTCGCCGGCGCCAAGGTGTTCGAGATGGCCGGCATCTACTCGCCCACGCTGGGCATCATCGGCGCGGTGATGGGCCTGATGGCGGTGATGCAGAACCTGGCCGACCCGTCGAAGCTCGGCCACGGCATCGCGGCGGCGTTCGTCGCCACCATCTACGGCGTGGCGCTGGCCAACCTGTTCATGCTGCCGATGTCCGCGCGGCTGAAGAGCCTGATCGGCAAGCAGAGCCGGATGCGCGAGATCCTGATCGAGGGCCTGGTGTCGATCGCCCAGGGCGACAACCCGCGCCAGATCGAGTCGCGCCTGCAGGGCTACGTGGCATGAGGCGGCACAAGCACGAGGAGCACGTGAACCACGAGGCGTGGGCGATTCCCTACGCCGACCTGATGACCCTGCTGCTGGCGTTCTTCGTGGTGATGTACGCCGTCTCGGTGGTCAACGAGGGCAAGTTCCGGGTGATGTCCGAATCGCTGATCGAGGCGTTCAACGGCTCCAGCCACGCGATCGCGCCGCTGCCGCCCACCCGCGTGCGGCCGCACAACATCAATCCGGCCATCGCCGCGCCGGCCGGGCAGAACGGCGCCTCGGTGGTGCCGATCGCCGTGCCGATCCCGCCGCATCCGGTGGCGATGCAGGGCGGCGACGGCCGCGACATCGCGCACCAGGCCGCGTCGCAGGCGAACCTCAAGCGCATCGAGGCCGACGTGCGCAAGGCGCTGCAGGCGCTGATCGACCGCAAGCAGGTGACCGTGCGCAACAACGGGCACTGGCTGGAGATCGAGATCCGCACCGACATCCTGTTCCCCAGCGGCGTGGCGCAGCTGTCCGCGCCGGCGCAGGGCGTGCTGCACAACCTCGCCGCGGTGCTGGCGGCCTTCGCCAATCCGCTGCGGGTCGAGGGCTTCACCGACAACGTGCCGATCAAGACCGCGCTGTATCCCTCGAACTGGGAATTGTCGGCGGCGCGTGCGGGCAGCGTGGCGCGCCTTTTCGTCGGCAGCGGCATCACGCCGGACCGGCTCGGCATCGTCGGCTGGGGCGAGATGCATCCGGTGGCCGACAACGGCACCGCGGCCGGCCGCAACGAGAACCGGCGCGTGCTGGTGGTGGTGATGGGCGACGGCTCGGCGCCCACGCGCGAGCACAGCGACATCGGCACGCTGGGCCGGCAACCCGGGATCGCCGCGGCGCCGGTGCCGGGCACGCTGCCCACCGTGCAGGTGGTCGAACCCCTGCGGCCGGCGTCGTCCGGGGCGGCGAAGAGCGCGCCCGCCGGGGCATCCGCCGGCACGGCGGGCGCGCGGACGCCGGTCGCCGAGGCCCGCGCCGACAGCGCACCCGCCGCCGCAAACCAGACCAGGGCCATGCCATGACCCGGTGCGCCGACGCGGGAGACTGCGCATGAACGCCATGACCGCCGGCACCGCGCCGGAGGATCGCCACTGGCTGTCGTTCCGCATCGGCGCGCAGCTGTACGCCGCGCGGCTGGCCGACGTCAGCGAGGTGATCCGCGACGACGAACTGACGCCGGTGCCCGGCGCCCCCCCCGACCTGCTCGGCGTGCGCCACCTGCGCGGTCGCATCGTGCCGGTGATGGACGGCCGGCGGCGGCTGGGCCTGCCGGCGGAGATCGCGGTCGATCCGCTCGCGGTGCGCATCGTGATGCTGGCGCATGCCGGCCAGCCGCTGGGCCTCAAGGTCGACGCGGTCGGCGAACTGATCGACGGCGACGGCCTGGAGATCGCACCGCCGCCACCGGGCCGGGCCAGCCGCGACGACGATCCGGTCAGCGGCGTGCTGCCCTGGCGGGACGGCTTCGTGGCCCTGCTCGATGCGCGCCGGCTGTACCGCCTGGACGGAGGCGGCGGCGATGTGGCTTGAACTCGGCGTGATCGCGCTGCTGTTGCTGGCCGCGGGCCAGACCATCCTGCTGCTGCGCCTGTGGCGCCAGTCGGTCCGCTTGCGCCAGCGCGTCGATGCGCTGTGGCGGAACGCGGCCGGCGCGGCCACCGACGTGCCGACCTCGATGCTGGTGACGGCGCTGGGGCGGCTGGAGCGGCAGCTCCGCCAGGTGGAACGGCCGGCTTCGCCCGGACGTTCCTGGGAGCTGGCCAGGCGACTGGCGCACGAAGGTGCCGATATCGAGCAACTGATGGCGTGCTGCGGGCTGTCGCGCGACGAGGCGAAGCTGATCCTCGCCGTGCGCGCGCCAGTGGCGTAGGAACCTGTTCGAAGTCTCGTGGTGCCGGTGCTGCCTTTTGGTGATGGGGCGGCGTCCACAACACCTTTTCCTCCTCGTCCCATTGCGGGAGCGCACGGCTACCTCCCCTCGCCCCATTGCGGGAGCGCGCGGCTTCCTCCCCTCGCCCGCTTGCGGGAGAGGGGGTGGGGGAGAGGGGCCTTTGCTTCGGTTGTACGCAAGCGACAAAGCGGTTTCGGTCGCCTGCAGGCGACCGAGTTGTTTTTCTCTTGCGTGGCCACGTCCGCGCCTGGAGCGCAGGCGAACGGCGCAGCTGGCCCGAAGGGCGGAGGGCAGGATGCCCGGAGTCGGAGAAAGCAACCCGAAGAGAAGGCCGCCCCGATGCGGCGCTCTCCGGGCATTCCCGGATCAAGTCCGGGACAGGTTCTGCGTTGCGAGTCCGTGAGGCGCGGCCGGGTTTTTCGGCCGGGCTCCTGCCCGGTCGTAAAAGCGTTGCCTTCCATGGCAACGCCCGCTGCGCGGCCTGATCGTCCATGCCTCACCGCCGCACAGGGGCCCCGGAAAAGCGGCGCGCTCCCGCGCGCAGAAGCAACAGCAGCGGCAACAGCAACGGCGTTGCAGGGCCCTGGACAGGCCTCAGCCTTGTTCTTCCGCCGCGTCGTAGACGGTGGCGAGCACCGAGGCGGCCGCGGCGTAGAGCAGGGCCGGCACGTCGTCGCGCAGGCGCAGGCCGGCCAGCAGGGCGGCGATCTGCGGGTCGGGATGCAGCGGCAGGCCCAGCGCCTGTGCACGCGCGCGCAGGCTTTCCAGCGATTCGGGCGGCAGCGCCCTGGTTTCGCCGGTGCCGGGGCCGGACAGGCGCAGGCTGACCCGGCGCATCGTCGGGGAGGGCGGCGTACTCATGCGGTGGCCTGCAGCAGCACGGCGCTGTAGCGGCCGGTCGGTTGCGGCAGGCCGAGCTGGCAGCTCAGCTGGTCGAGCAGCAGGCCGCAGGCGGCCAGTCGCTGGCGCAGCGCGGTGAACTGGCGTTCCAGCCGCTGCACGGTGTCGGCGCGGGCGGCCCACAGGCGCACCGACAGGCGCGGCTCGCGCAGCTGCAATTCGCCCTGCACCGCGCCCAGCGCGGGCAGGTCGAGTGCGAAACCCAGGTTCCAGCCGCGGCCGCCGTCGCCGGCGTCGATGACGTATTCCAGCTGCAGCTGCAGCACGTCGCGGCCGTCCTCGCCCTGCAGCGGGATCTCGATCATCCATGCCGGCAGCGGGCCGGTGCCGGATTCCAGCTGGGCCACCTCGATCCGCGCCAGCGCGGCGCGCACGTCGCCGTGCAGGCGATCCAGCAGCGGCGCCACGTCGTCGCCCGCGAGCAACGGCAGCAGTGCGCGCGGCTGCGCCTGCAGGCCGCGCTGCAGCAGCGGCGGCGCGGTGTCGCCGTCGTTCCGTGGCGCAGGCGTCGCCGTGCGGCGTTCGAGCAGGGCGGCCAGGCGCAGCAGCGCGCCCTTCCAGTCGTCCTGCGGCAGGGGCGCCGGGTTGCCGTGCGGCTGGGCGAGCAGCGATTCGAGGAACAGGCCGCTGCGTTCGATCGCCACGCGCAAGCCCTCGCCGCGGGTGATTTCCGCCGGGCTGCGCAGCGCCTGTTCGAGCAGGGCGAGCGCGGCGCGCAGGTCCGGGGGCAATTGGCGCAGCATCGGCCGCTGGGCCACCGCGGCCAGCGTGGCCAGCAGCGGCGCGTAGCCGTTCTGCAGCGGCAGGCGTTCAAGCAGGGCGCGCTGCAGGATGGGGTCGGCCTGCGGCGACAGCATTTCCAGCAGCGGCTGTGCGCCGAGGCTCAGCACGCGCACCTGGAACTGCGCGGGCAACTGCCCGCCGGCCACGTCCGCCTCCACCGTCAAGCCGCCGATCTGCAGCACCTGCAGTCCCTGCGGGTTCACGCCCAGCGGTCGTGCCGACAGCACGCTGCCGATGCGCCAGCTCTGCGCCGCACTGCCCGAGGCAGCGCCGGCCCAGGTCAGGGCGGCAAGGCTGGTCGGCTGGATGATCATTCGGCTCCTGGGCGTGGCTGAGGTGCGGCGTGGACGGGTCGTCCCGGAGGACATCGGCCCCCGCCGCACAAACTTGAGGTGCCGCGGCCGGCGCCGCGACGAAGCTAAAGCGTGCACCACGGCGGCCGATAAGCCCAGCAGTCGGCGCCAGCAGGCGCGAACGGAGTGACGGGCATGGCCGGCAAGCAGGCGGCGAGGCGGAATGGCGAGCGACAGGCGGACGCGCCGGCCACGGTGGTGCTGCCGCCGGACTGCCGCATGGCCGCGCAGGCGGCGCTGCAGGCGCAACTGGTGGCGGCGCTGCCGGGCGGCGCGGTGGTGCTCGACGGCAGCCGGGTGGAGCGCGTGGACACCGCCGCGCTGCAACTGCTGGTGCTGCTGCGCCGTGCGCTGGACGGCCGCGGCGGCACGCTGGCCTGGCACGGCGCGAGCGAGGCATTGAACGACGCGGCCGGCCTGCTGGGGCTGGCGACGATTCTGGAACTGCCGGCCGTCGGGCCGGCCTGATACGAGGTGGCAGCATGGCGAAGATTCTTGCGGTAGACGATTCGGCTTCGATGCGCGGCATGGTGGCGTTCACCCTGCGCGGCGCGGGACACGAGGTGACCGAGGCCGAGAACGGCCAGCTGGCGCTGGACGCGGCCGGTGCGGGCGCGTTCGACCTGGTGCTGGCCGACGTCAACATGCCGGTGATGGACGGCATCAGCATGGTGCGCGCGCTGCGCGCGAAGCCCGAGTACCAGGGCGTGCCGATCCTGATGCTCACCACCGAGTCGCACACCGAGAAGAAGATGGAAGGCAAGGCGGCCGGCGCCACCGGCTGGCTGGTGAAGCCGTTCGATCCCGAGCAGTTGCTGGCCACCGTCAAGCGCGTGCTGGGCTGAGACCACATACGGGTTCCGAGGGAAACGCAGCATGGCCACGGTCGACCTGACCCAGTTCCACCAGACCTTCTTCGAGGAAAGCCGGGAAGGCCTCGACGCGATGGAGGCGGCGCTGCTCGCGCTGGACGCGGGCTCGACCGACCACGAGCTGGTGCACACCATCTTCCGCGCGGCGCATTCCATCAAGGGCGGCGCGGCGACGTTCGGCTTCGCCGACGTGGCCGCGTTCACCCACGTGGCCGAATCGCTGCTGGAGGAAGTGCGCAGCGGCCGCCGCGCGGTGGATGCTGCATTGATCGACCTGCTGCTGCGCTCGGTCGACTGCCTGCGCGCCATGCTCGAACGCACCAGCCACGGCCAGGCCGCGGCCGACGCCGGCAGCGAGGCGCTGCGCGCCGAGCTGGCGCGCCTGGTCGCGGGCGAGGCGGCGGCGGCCGTGGCGCAGGCGCCAGCCGCGCCGGCCACCGGCTGGGACCTCCGCTTCGTCGCGCTGCCGCACCTGCTGCAGACCGGCAACGAGCCGCTGCGCCTGTTCCGCGAACTGCAGCAGCTCGGCCGGCTGGAGGTGCTGCGCGCCTTCGTGGCGGATGGCGCGCCCGCGGATTTCGCCGCGCTCGATCCCGGCCAGTGCTACCTGGGCTGGGAGCTGCGCCTGCATGGCGCGGTCACGCGCGCCGCGCTCGATGCCGTGTTCGAGTGGCTGGACGGCGACTGCGAACTCGCCATCGCGCCGCTGGCCGCGGCGCCCGTCGCGGAGGTCGTGGCCGCGCCGGTTGCGCTGGCGCCCGCGGCGGCACCGGTGCCGGCACGCGAGGCCGGCACGGGCGGCGCCGGCCAGGCCGACGGCGGCTCGATCCGCGTGGGCATCGACAAGGTCGATGCGCTGATCGACATGATGGGCGAGCTGGTGATCACCCAGTCCATGCTCAGCGACATCGGCGCCAACTTCACCATGGCGCAGCTGGAACGGCTGCGCGAGGGACTGGCCCAGCTCGAACGCAACACGCGCGAGCTGCAGGACAGCGTGATGCGCATCCGCATGCTGCCGATCGGCAGCGTGTTCAACCGCTTCCCGCGCCTGGTGCGCGACCTGGAGCGCAAGCTCGGCAAGCAGGTGAAGCTGGAGCTGCACGGCGAGCACACCGAGCTGGACAAGACCGTGCTGGAGAAGATCGGCGATCCGATGGTGCACCTGGTGCGCAACGCGATCGACCACGGCCTGGAAATGCCCGACCGCCGCCGCGCCGCGGGCAAGCCCGAGACCGGCACGCTCGTCCTGGACGCCCACCACGAGGGCGGCAACATCATCGTGCGGATCAGCGACGACGGCGCCGGGCTCAACCACGAACGCATCCGCGCCAAGGCGGTCGAGCGCGGGCTGGTGTCGCCCGATCAGCCGTTGAGCGAAGACGAGATCGCCGAGCTGATCTTCCAGCCCGGCTTCTCCACCGCCGCCCAGGCCACCGACCTCTCCGGCCGCGGCGTGGGCATGGACGTGGTACGCCGCAACGTGCGCGACCTCGGCGGCAGCGTGGGCGTGAAGAGCGTGCCCGGCCGGGGCAGCGTGTTCACCATCGCGCTGCCGCTGACGCTGGCGATCATCGACGGCCTGGTCACCGCGGTGGGCAGCGAGCGCTACATCGTGCCGCTGATCTCCATCGTCGAATCGCTGCGGCTGTCGCCGGATGCGGTGCGCCGCACCGCCGGCGGCGGCGAGATATTCCGCTTCCGCGACGACTACCTGCCGATCATCCGCCTGCACCGCGCCTTTGGTTGCGCCGACGCGGTCGCCGCGATCGAGCGCGGCATCGTGGTGGTGGTCGAGGACGAAGGCCAGCGCGTGGGCCTGCTGGTCGACGAGCTGGTGGGCCAGCAGCAGGCGGTGATCAAGTCGCTGGAGAAGCACTACGAGCGCGTGCAGGGCGTGTCCGGCGCCACCATCGTCAGCGACGGTTCGGTGGCCCTGATCGTCGACGTGGGCGGAGTGGTGCGGCTGGGGCGGCGCAGCAAGGCCGCCTGAGCGGCCTGGCATCCGCGACGGGCGGCTGGGGCCGCGGCGGACGTCGTCCGTGCCGCGGCCGTCCCGTCCCCGGATTCCGCCGTCGAGCCGGCGCGCCCCAGGGGCCGCGGTGCGCTCAAGTCCCCGCCGGCAGCGCCGATACAGCATCGAGGCCGGGCGCACAGCGGCGCCCAACACGAGGTAGACGATCCATGCACGAACACCACGCGGACACGGCGCCCACCGTGCAGCAGCTCACCTTCAGCCTGGCCGGCGAGGAGTACGGCGTCGACATCCTGTCGGTGCGCGAGATCCGCGGCTGGTCGCGGGTGACGCGCATCCCGCAGGCGCCCGCGCACATGCTCGGCGTGCTGAACCTGCGCGGCGCGATCGTGCCGGTGTTGGACCTGCGCCTGCGCTTCGGGCTCGAGCGCGAGGGCTACGGCGACAACACGGTGATGATCGTGGTGGCCGTGGCCGAACGGCTGTTCGGCATCGTGGTGGACGCGGTGTCCGACGTGGTCGACATCGACCCGGCGACGATCAAGCCGGTGCCGGACATGGGCGCGATCGTCGACACCCGCTACCTGAAAGGCCTGGCCACCCATGTCGAGCGCATGGTGATGCTGCTGGACGTGGAAAAGCTCATGCGTCCGGAGGACGTTGAAACGCTGGATGCCGCGCTGCCGGACGTCCGCGATGTCGAAATTGCCGCCTGATCCGGGAACCACGATGAACATCAAGAAATTCACTGCGCGCTTCGCCAAGTTTTCGACCTTGTCCGTCAAGGCCCGCCTGATCGGCACGTTCGGCTTGCTCGGCTTCATGCTGGTGGCCGGCGCCGCAGTCGGCCTCGGCATGATGTCCTGGCAGAACGATGGCATGCGCAAGAGCTACCAGGACGGCATGGTGCCGGTGCAGTTGATGAGCGAACTGCGCTCGAAGTCGCTGATGAACTTCATCGTGCTGGGCGAGGCGGCCAGCGTGATCGGCAAGCCCGACCAGGTGAAGCAGAAGCTCGCCGAGTTCGGCAAGAACCAGGAGGCCCTCCCCGAGCTCGAAAAGAAGCTGTCGGCGGTGCAGATGAGCGCGGACATCGCGACGAAGTACAAGGCCCTGCGCGGCACCGACGCCGATTACAAGAGCAGCCTGAAGGACGTCACCGACGCCCTGGCGCAGGGCGACGACGGCGCCCACGACCTGCTGGAGATGGAAGTGCGCCCGACGCTGATGATGCGCATGGACACGCTCAACAAGCTGATCGAGGCGCAGAGCGACCAGGTGAAGCAGGCGCATGACGTCCAGGTGCGCCGCTACAGCATGGTGCGCGCGCTGGTGCTCATCGCGTTGTCCGCCGGCCTGATCTTCGCGCTGCTGGTGGCCACCGTGCTGGTGCGTTCGATCAGCAGCACGCTGGCGCGCCTGGTGACGGTGGCGCATGCCATCGCCGAAGGGCGGCTGGGCCACGACATCAAGGTCAAGCGCGACGACGAGCTGGGCCGGCTGCTCGACGCCTTCCGGGTGATGGACGAGCGCCTCAGCGCGATCGTGGGCGAGGTGCGCCAGGGTTCCGACGCGGTCAGCAGCGCGGCGCAGCAGATCGCGCGCGGCAACGACGACCTCAGCCAGCGCACGCAGGAGCAGGCCTCCAGCCTGGAGGAGACCGCCTCGTCGATGGAGGAGATGACCTCCACCGTGAAGCAGAACGCGGAGAACGCCAGCCACGCCAACCAGCTGGCGCGCGGCGCCCGCGAGCAGGCCGAGCACGGCGGCGAGGTGGCCGGCAAGGCGATCGCCGCGATGGCCGAGATCGACGCTTCCAGCCGCAAGATCGGCGACATCGTGGGGCTGATCCAGGAGATCGCGTTCCAGACCAACCTGCTGGCGCTGAATGCCGCGGTGGAGGCGGCGCGCGCCGGCGAGCAGGGCCGCGGCTTCGCGGTGGTGGCCAGCGAGGTGCGCAACCTGGCGCAGCGCAGCGCCGGCGCGGCGAAGGAGATCAAGGGCCTGATCGCCGAGAGCGAGGAGAAGGTGCGCGGCGGTTCGGAGCTGGTCAACCAGTCCGGCAAGGCGCTGGCCGAGATCGTCGAGAGCGTGAAGAAGGTCACCGACATCGTGGCCGAGATCGCCGCCGCCAGCCAGGAACAGTCGGCCGGCATCGACCAGGTCAACAACGCCGTGATGCAGATGGACGAGATGACCCAGCAGAACGCGGCGCTGGTGGAGGAGGCTTCCGCCGCCGCCCGTGCGATGCAGGAGCAGGCCGCCGAGCTGTCCGGCCAGGTGGGCTTCTTCCGCCTCGCCGGCGATGCCGCGGCGGCGGAGGACGTGCCGCCGACGCGTGCGAAGGAAGTGGCCAAGGCCACCGAGGCGGTGTTCGCCGCCGTGCGCAAGGCGCCGCCGCGCGCCGTCGCCGCCGACACGGCGGATGCCGGCGCCTGGAAGGAGTTCTGAGCGATGGCCGTCGCCGCCGGTGCGATCGAGCGTGCTGCGGCACCCGCGGGCGACGGCGCGGTCCCGCTCGGCGACGCCGAGTTCCGCTTCCTGCGCGACTTCGTCTACGAGCACTGCGGTATCGCGCTGGGCGAGCACAAGCGCCAGCTGGTACAGGGACGGCTGGCGCGGCGCCTGCGCGCGCTGCGGCTGCCCGACTACGCCGCGTACTGCGCGCTGCTGCGCGACGATCCGCACGCCGAACTGGGCGAACTGGCCAGCGCGATCAGCACCAACGTCACCTCGTTCTTCCGCGAGCCGCACCACTACGAACTGCTGGAGAACGAGTTGCTGCCGCAGTGGCTGGCGCACAAGCGCCGCGACGGCGACCGCCTGCGGATCTGGTCGGCCGGCTGCTCCACCGGCGAGGAACCCTATGCACTGGCGATGGTGCTGGCCGAGGCGCTTGAGCGGCATGGCGCGGCGGCCGTCGACGCGAAGATCCTCGCCACCGACCTGTCGCCGCAGGCGCTGGAAACCGCGCGCAACGGCGTGTATCCGCTGGACCGGCTCGGCGGCATCGGCGATGAGCGCCGGCGCCGCTGGCTGCTGCGCGGCGCCGGCGAGTACGAGGGCTACGCCTGCGTGCATCCGCGGCTGCGCGAGCTGGTGACCGTGCAGCCGCTGAACCTGCTGCACGACTGGCCGATGCGCGGGCCGTTCGACGCGATCTTCTGCCGCAACGTGGTGATCTATTTCGACCAGCCGACCAAGCAGCGGCTGTTCGGCCGCTACGCCGCGCTGCTGCGGGCGGGCGGCCACCTGTTCCTGGGCCACTCCGAATCGCTGCACGGCATCAGCGACGACTTCGAGCTGATCGGGCGCACCGTCTACCGGAAGCGCGCATGATGCTGGCGCGCACGGCCGAACGCCGGGCCACGCCCACGCTGCCCGCGGCCATGCCCGGCTTCGAGCACCTGCGCCGGTTCTGGGATCCCGGCCAGAACTGCATGGTGGTGAAGGTGCTGCCGGGCGAGTTCTACGTGGGCGCGCAGGACGAGCTGGTCAGCACCGTGCTCGGCTCCTGCGTGGCGGCCTGCATCCACGACCCCGTGCGCGGCATCGGCGGCATGAACCATTTCATGCTGCCCGAACCCAGGGGCGCCAGCGACGGCTGGTCGTCCACCGTGGGCCGTGCGGCGCGCTACGGCAGCGATGCGATGGAGCAGCTGATCAACGCGGTGCTGAAGGCCGGCGGGCAGCGCGCGGACCTCAGGGTCAAGGTGTTCGGCGGCGGCCGCGTGCTGGCCCAGCTCAGCGACGTGGGCCAGCGCAACATCGACTTCGTGCACCGCTACATCGCGGCCGAGCGGCTGCCGCTGGTGGCGGAGGACCTGGGCGACGTGTATCCGCGCCAGGTGCAGTTCTTCCCGCAGAGCGGCCGGGTGCGCGTGCGCCAGCTGCGCCGCAGCGACGACGTGGCGCTGGTGGCCGACGAGCGCGGCTACCTCAAGCGTTTGGCAAACGATCCGATAAAGGGTGAGGTCGAGCTGTTCTGACGCCGGGTGCCGGCGCGGCATCGACCAGGCCATCGTCTTCGGCGACGGGGCCGCATGGCCAAGGTGAGCAATGGAAAGAGTGCGCGTACTGGTAGTCGACGATTCAGCGCTGGTGCGCAAGCTGATGTCGGCCATGCTTGCCTGCGACCGCGAGATCGAGGTCGTGGGCACCGCGGCCGATCCGCTGATCGCCCGCGAGAAGATCAAGCAGCTCGATCCCGACGTGCTCACCCTGGACGTCGAGATGCCGCGCATGGACGGCCTCACCTTCCTGGAAAACCTGATGCGGCTGCGGCCGATGCCGGTGGTGATGGTGTCGTCGCTGACCACGGAAGGGGCCGACGTGACGCTGCGCGCGCTGGAACTCGGTGCGGTGGATTTCCTGGCCAAACCCAGCAGCGACCTGGCCTCGAGTTTCGGCGACAGCGCGCTGGAGATCTGCGCCAAGGTCAAGCAGGCGGCGCGGGCGAAGCCGCGCGCCCGCACCACGGTGCGCAGGCTGGACGTGGCGCCGCGGCTCTCGGCCGACGCGGTGCTGCCGCGCTCGCAGGCGGCCGGCAGCCGCGGCGGCAGCCCGATCATCGCGCTCGGCGCCTCCACCGGCGGCACCGAGGCGGTGCGCGTGGTGCTGGAGGCGATGCCGCCGGATGCGCCGCCGATCCTGGTGACCCAGCACATCCCCGCCGCGTTCAGCGGGCCGTTCGCCGCGCGCATGGACCGCTGCTCGGCGATGCGCGTGTGCGAGGCGCGCGACGGCCAGCCGATCCAGCCGGGCCACGCCTACATCGCGCCCGGCAGCCACCACCTGCTGGCGATGTGGGACGGCGCGAGGTACGTGTGCCGCCTGCACGACGGCCCGCCGGTGAACCGGCACCGCCCCAGCGTCGACGTGCTGTTCCGCTCGCTGGCGGCCAGCGCCGGCGCCGCCACCATCGCCGCCCTGCTCACCGGCATGGGCGACGACGGTGCGCGCGGCCTGCTCGAACTGCGCCAGGCCGGCGCCGTCACCCTGGTGCAGGACGAGGCCAGCTCGGTGGTGTGGGGCATGCCCGGCGCCGCCTGGAAGCTCGGCGCCGCGGCGGAGATGCTGCCGGTCGACCACATCGCGGCGCGCCTGCTGGCGCTGGCCCGCCATACCCATTCCTTGGCGCCGGCGGCGCCTGAGAGCCTGCTCAATGTCTCCACATAGCCCGCGTTGCCTTGCCGTGGTCGTCAGGTGGTGGCGCGCGGCGCAACGCCTGCCTGGCTGGCAGGCCAAACCGCGCGCTGCCGCATGGCGGCCACGGCAAGGCAACCCTTCGGGCCGGGTCTGTTTGCCCGCATCCCTGCGTCATCACTCGGTCGTGGACGGACGTCCACTTCCTCCTTCTTCCTTGGCCTGCGCGCAAACAGCTCCCGGCGCGGGCCATGCGGAGACATTGAACAGGCTCTAACGGATAACGGAACATGTCACTCACTCCCGCCCTCTTTTTCCGACGCCCGCTGGCCGGCTGGGTCGCCAGCGTCGTCGCCCTGCTGCTGACGCTGGCGTGGCACCCGGCCTGGTTGGCGCCGCTGCTGGTGCTCGCCCTCACCGCGGCGTGGGTTTTCGCCGTGCGCGCCGAACCACAGCTCGCGCCGGTGGTCGCCGCGCCCGCGGGCGCCGAGCCGGTGCGCGCGGCGCTGGAGGACGTGCGCAGCGCCCTGGTCGACGAGCTTGGCCACGCCACCCGCGAACTGCACCAGGGCCTGGACCTGCTGCGCGACGCGGTGTCCGAACTGGGCGGCGGCTTCGACGGCCTGTCCAGCAAGACCGCGCTGCAGCAGTCGCTGCTCAAGCAGATCATCGACGTGCAGGACGGCGGCGTGTCGGTGCAGGATTTCGCCGCCCGCACCGGCGACCTGCTGGAACACTTCGTGGGCATGATCGTGCAGATGTCGCGCGAGAGCCTGCGCATCGTCTACCGCATCGACGGCATGGCGAAGGAGATGGACGCGGTGTTCGGCCTGCTGCGCAACGTCAACACCATCGCCGAAGAGACCAACCTGCTGGCGCTGAACGCGGCGATCGAGGCGGCGCGCGCGGGCGAATCCGGCCGCGGCTTCGCGGTGGTGGCCGGCGAGATCCGCAACCTGGCCAGCAATTCCAACCAGCTCAACGAGCGCATCGGCGGCCATGTCGAGCGCGCCCGCACCGCGATGGAGCAGCTGCGCGGCCTGATCGGCGCGATGGCTTCGCAGGATCTCAACGTGGCGCTGTCGGCCAAGGGCGGCATCGATGCGATGACGGCCCATGTCACCGAGAGCGACGCGCGCACCAGCAAGGTGGCCGACCAGGTGGTCGAGATCAGCCGCGGCCTGGGCAGCGACGTCTCCACCACCGTGCGCTCGCTGCAGTTCGAGGACATCCTGCGCCAGCTGATCACGCAGACCCGCACCCGGCTCACCGAGCTGCAGGAAATCACCACCGAGTGCACCCGCGACATCGAGGAGCTGGCCTGCGCCACGCTCGAGGCCGATGCGCTGGAGGAGCGCGCCCTGCGCGTGCGCAGCCGGCTGGCGATCCAGCGCGAGAAGGCGCGCCTGCGTTCGCGCGGCCCCGCGCTGCAGAACTCGATGGATGCCGGCGAAATCGAACTCTTTTGAGGAATGCCCCCATGATCGTCCACCACGACCCCGAGCTGGATTGCCTCACCCTGCAGATGGGCGAGCGCTTCGACTTCAGCATCCACCGCGACTTCCACGACGCCTGCCTGGGCGACGGCAAGCCCGCGCGCAGCTATGTGATCGACCTGGGCGAAGTCACCGGCATGGACAGCTCGGCGCTCGGCATGCTGCTGCTGCTGCGCGAGCACGCCGGCGCCGACCGCGCCGACATCCGCATCGTCAACGCCGCCGGGGAACTGCGCAGCACCCTGCGCGTGGCCGGCTTCGACAAGCTGTTCGTGCTGCATTGACGTGCCGGGCCGGCCGGCATGGCCGGCCGGGAAGCGTCGACGCCGCCAGCGTCTCGCGGGCGCCGGGTGCGCGGCGGCAGGCTTCCGCAGGCCGTACGGGTTCCCGCGGACTCCGGATGCCTGTCCCGCCGGGCGCGCAAACGCGAAGGGCTCCCCCGGGGGAGCCCTTCGCGTTCGTGCCGGTGTGGCCGCTTACCAGGTGCGCACGTCCACCACGCTGGCCGTGAAGGACTGCATGCCGGGCTGGAAGCGGAACATGCGGCCCAGGTCGAAGTCGACCTTGTCGCCGGGCGCGATGTTGGAGGTGCCCGCCGGCCACGCCTGCTTGCTCTGCAGCACGGTGCCCGAGGCGTCCTTGACCTCGACGCGGATCTGCGCGGCGGCGGCGCTGGCGCAATGGTTGGCCAGCTCGCCACGCAAGGCGATCCGCGTCGACATGCCGGCATTGTTGAGCGCCGGCTTGAAGTCCTGGATCGCGAAGTCCTGTACGGAGCAGGCCGCGTGGGCGGCCAGCGGAGCCAGCAGCAGGGCCGTGGAAACTAGCAATGTCTTCATGAGCTTCGGTCTCCCACTTGGGCGCAGTTGCGCACGTATCCGGGGTATCGACGGCAGCCAGCGAAACTTGAACCGGTGATGGCCGGGCTCTAAAGCTCCGCGCGGCATGGCCGATACCGGCGGCATCCGCCTGTATTCCCCTGGCGGTTCCCTCCCCATCGTTTCCGGAGATCCCATGAAAGCCTTTGTTGCTGTCGCTGTCCTGCTGCTGGCGCCGCTGGCCGCCCACGCCGCCTGTTCGCCCGCCGACTTCGCGATCCAGGGCTTCAAGCCCGGCGCGGCCCCGGGCGCCCGCCTCAGCCTGCGCGGCGAGCTGGTGAACCACTGCGCCACCGCCTCGGCCGCGCAGATCCGCATCCAGGTCAAGGACGCGTCGGGCACCGTGCTGCAGAGCAAGCAGGCGTGGCCGGCGGGCACCTCCAACATCGCCCCGGGCGACACGGTGAACTTCGACCTGGGCCGCATGTTCCACGCCCAGCCGGACATGAGCACCTTCACCGCCAGCGTGGTGGACGTGCGTACCTGGTAAGCGCTTTTCCGGCTCGCGGCCTCGTGTGGCCGCGGGCGACGGGGCGATGGCTTCGTTGCTAATCTTCGTGCGGGCATCGACTGCGAGGCGTCCCGTGGCGAAGCGATACATCCTGGCGCTGGACCAGGGCACCACCAGCACGCGGGCCATGCTGGTCGACGCGGCCGGTTGCGTGGCAGGCATGGCGCAGCGCGAGTTCGCGCAGATCTACCCGCAGCCGGGCTGGGTGGAGCACGACCCGCGCGAGATCCTCGCCAGCGTGCTGGTGACGGTGACCGAGCTGCTGACGCGCAGCCAGGTCGAGTTGCGCGAGCTGGCCGGCATCGGCATCACCAACCAGCGCGAGACCACCGTGGTGTGGGATCGCCGCAGCGGCCAGCCGGTGCACAACGCGATCGTGTGGCAGTCGCGGCAGAGCATGGCGATCTGCGAGCGGCTGCGGGCGGACGGCGGCGAGGCCATCGTGCGCGCGAAGACCGGCCTGCTGGTCGACGCGTATTTCTCGGCCAGCAAGATCCGCTGGATCCTCGACCATGTGGCAGGCGCGCAGGCGCGCGCCGAACGCGGCGAGCTGCTGTTCGGCACGATCGAGAGCTGGCTGGTGTGGAACCTCAGCGGCGGCCGCCTGCACGTCACCGACGCCAGCAATGCCGCGCGCACCCTGCTGTACGACATCCATCGCCGGGAATGGGATGACGAACTGCTGCGCCTGTTCGGCGTGCCGCGCGCGATGCTGCCCGCGGTGCGCGGCTGCAGCGAGCACTACGGCGACACCGATCCCGCGCGCTTCCTCGGCGCCGCGGTGCCGATCGGCGGCCTCGCCGGCGACCAGCAGGCTGCGCTGTTCGGCCAGGCCTGCTTCGAGCCGGGCATGGCGAAGAACACCTATGGCACCGGCTGCTTCATGCTGATGCACACCGGCACGCAGGCGGTGCCGTCGCGTCGCGGCCTGCTGACCACCATCGCCTGGGACATCGGCGGCCGGGTCGAATACGCGCTGGAGGGCAGCATCTTCGTGGCCGGCGCGGTGGTGCAGTGGCTGCGCGACGGCCTGCGCATGCTGGAATGCGCCGCCGACTCGCAGGTGCTGGCCGAAAGCGTGGCCTGCACCGACGGCGTCTACCTGGTGCCGGCCTTCGTGGGACTGGGTGCGCCGTACTGGCGCAGCGAGGTGCGCGGCGCGATGTTCGGCCTCACCCGCGGCACGCGCCGCGAACACCTGGTGCGTGCGGCGCTGGAGGCGATGGCCTACCAGTCGCGCGACGTGCTGGCGGCGATGGAGGCGGACGCGGGCATCCCGCTGAAGGAGCTGCGCTGCGACGGCGGCGCGATAGGCAACGACTTCATCGCGCAGTTCCAGAGCGACCTGCTGGACGTGCCGCTGCTGCGCCCGCGGGTGCAGGAGACCACGGCGCTGGGCGCGGCCTACCTGGCCGCGCTGGCGCTGGGCTTCTGGGAAAGCCGCGGGCAGCTGGCGCGGCTGTGGCAGGTGGAGCGGCGCTTCGAGCCGCGCATGCCCGCGCCGGAGCGCGAGCGCCTGTATCGCGGCTGGCAGGCGGCGGTGCAGGCCGCCTGCGCGTTCACGCCGTCGTAGGTGCGCACCCTGTGCGCGGTGGTTGAACTTGAGCGGCGTAGGAGCAACTGTCTTCACCCCGGGTTGGGCACTCTCCATTCGGTGCGGTCACGGGCCATGGCGTTGAGGCGGGTGAGGAGGACGCGCATGCAGGCGGTGATGGCGACCTTGGCGCACTTG
>NZ_JBFOHL010000015.1:0-82028 GCF_040812275.1 Rhodanobacter geophilus
TATGGGGTGAGGTCGATGTGCGGCCGCTCGGGCTCCTACACGTGCTTCCAACACTGCGCCTTGTCGGCGTGCCGCACATCGCTCTCCACTGCCACTTTACGGGGTTGTGCAGACACAAGCGGCCGTAGGAGCGGCTTCAGCCGCGATTCCTCGCCGAGCCGGTCGCGGCTGAAGCCGCTCCTGCGCGCTATTGCCTGCCCTTGGCCACCGGCAGCTGCGCCTGCTGCCAGGACAGCACGCCGCCGCCCAGGGTGTAGACCTTCTGGAAGCCGGCCTTGACCAGCCGCTGCGAGGCTTTCACCGAATTGCCGCGGCCGTCCTTGTCCATCACCACGACCGGCAGTTCCCTGGCCTTGGCCAGGTCCTTGTGCTCGGGGTCGAACTGGCTCATCAGCACGTGGCGTGCGCCGGGCACGTGCATCTTCTCGAAGTCGGCGATCGCCGAGAGGTCGATCAGCAGCGGGCTGTCGCGGTTGATCAGCTGGGTCAGGCCGGCCGGTGTCAGCTCCTTGCTCTTGCCGAACAGCAGGCTGACCTGCACCACGATCAGCGCGATCAGCAGGATCGCGAACAGCGCAGCCAGCGCCGCATGGTTGCCGATGAACTGGGGCAGCTTGTGCAGGAAATCTTGCATGTGGGTTCCACGGGGCGCGACAGCCGCGCCGCTACGGTCGAACCGGTGATTATACGGGCGGCGCGAAGAATTTCGCGCCGCCCGTGCGAGCAACGGATGGCTCGCCGCGGCAAGCACGCCAGTGCTTGAACCGCGGAAGCGAGTCCGGACACGTGCCGGACTCGCTGACTCGAAGAGGCGTCAGGATGGCGGTTTTTCGAGATTGCCGATACGGGCATCCGTTGCCGCCGTCAGTCCTGGCGGATGTCCGGCAGGCCGCTCTCCAGCCACCAGTGCTTGGTCTTCTCGTCGTAGCGCCAGACCTGGCGCGTGGTGACGCTGCGCTCGGCCTGGGTGTGGATGTTGACGAAGCTGATCCGCACGGTCTGCTGCACCTCGTTGTCGCCCAGCGGCACCGGGCCGGCGCCGTCGTCGTAGTCGCTCACCCGCACCTGCTGGTAGCGCGCCAGGTCGAGATCGGTGGGCGGATGCGCCTTGAGCACCGCGGGGTCGACGAATTGCAGCGCGCTCTGCAGGCCGTTCCAGCGCACCGCGCTGCCGTAGGCGTTGAGCGTGGCGGTCAGGTTGTCGCTGCGGGCGTTTTGCGCGCAACCGGCCAGCAGCACGGCGGTGGCGATACTGGCGGCGAGCAGGAGCAGGAGGCGGCGCATGGCGGTGGTTTCCCCGGAGAGCTGGGCCATTCTGCGGCCGCGGGCGCGCCGCTTCAATCGTGAGCTCAGCCGGCGCGTGCCTTGGCCACGAAGCGGGCGGCCAGCGTGGCGGCAGGCCGGCCGTCCGCGCCGGGCACGCTGCAGCTCACTTCGATGCGCGCCTTGCCGCGTGCCTGCAAGGTATCGAAGAAGCCGGCCCAGTCCGTGTCCCCGGCCAGCCGTGCCTCGGCGCGGAAGTCCGCCCACACCGGCTGCAGGTAGCGCACGGTGGATTCGCCCACGAACACGTCGCAGTCGTGGCCGCGCCGGCGCAGCGCCAGTTCCACCAGGCCCCAGCCGCACAGCGTCATCAGGCTCACCAGGCTGCCGCCGAACGCGCAGCCCTTGTCGTTGGCGTTCGGCGCCAGCGGCGCGCGCAGGACCAGCAGCTCCCCGTCGTGGGCCAGCAGTTCGAGATCCATCGCCCGCGCCAGCGGGATCTTGTCGCGGATGAAGCGCACCAGGTCGTGCGCGGCGTCGAGGCTTGGGTTCATGGGCGGTCCATGAGGGGGCGATGGCAGCCGCTACACTGCGGGCTGGCCGAATCATGCAGATGTGGGGCGCGCGTGGCTACCTCAAGTGCAAGCAAGCTGCCCGCGCTGCGCGGTCGCGTGGTGGTGATCACCCGCCCCGCCGGCACCGCCGCCGCGCTGGCGCGGCGCGCGCGTGCATGCGGCGGCGTGCCATTGCTGCTGCCGGGGCTGTCGCTGCGCGGCACGTCGAACGATGCCGCCATGGGTGCGGCCATGCGCGCGGCGCTGGGCGACGACTTGCTGGTGTTCACCAGTCCTGCCGCGGTGCGCTTCGCTGCCGCGAGGACAGCCTTGCGCACCCGGGCGGTGGTGCTGGCCGTGGGGCAGGGCACGGCGCAGGCGCTGCGCCGGCATGGCGTATCCGCGCAGGCGCCGTCGCGGCAGGACAGCGAAGGCCTGCTCGACCTTCCAGCCGCGCGCGAACTGCGCGGCAAGCGCGTGGCGTTGATCGGCGCTCCCGGTGGCCGCGGCGTGCTGCGTGAACGGCTGGCCGCGCGTGGCGCGCGTCTGCGCGAGTTGCAGGTCTACCGGCGCGTGCCGCCGCGGCTGGATCGCCGGCACGTCGAAGCGGTGCAGGCGTTGCCGCGCTCGGCGCGGGTGCTGCTCTCCAGCGCCGAGGCGCTGCACAACCTCGTGGACCTGTTGCCGGCACCGGCGCTGGCGCGCCTGCGCGCGGCCGTGGCCGTGGTCAGCAGCGGACGGCTGGCACAGGCGGCACGCGGCGCGGGTTTCATGCGCATCGTGCAGGCCGAATCCGCGCTGGCCGCCGATCTGCTTGCGGCTGCGGCCTTGCGCTGACCGTTTCACGACCCTGCAACGAACGCCCCGGGCCTGCCTGCTAGCATGCCGGGCATGAACGAACACGAGCCCGCACCGTCCACCACGCCCACCACCACGCCGCGTGCCACGAAACCTGCCGCGCGCGATGCCGCGCCGCGCGGCGGCAGCGTCGCACTGGCCCTGTTGCTGGCCCTGCTGGCCTTGCTGGCAGCCGGCTACGTGGGCTGGCGCCAGTGGCAGCAGCGCGAGGGCCATGCCGCCGATGCGCAGGCGTTGCACGCCATGCAACAGCGCGTGACCGCGCTGGAGGCCACCCTGGCCAGCGTCAGCGGCGGCCGCACCAATCTTGCCCAGCGGCTGGACGCCGCCGACCAGCTCGACCGCACCCTGCAGGCCTCGCAGCAGGCGCAGGGCGATCGGCTGCGCCTGCTGGAAGAGGCGGTGGGCAAGCTCTCCGAGAACACGCTCTCCGCGCATGACGCCACCCTGCTCGACGAAACCGAATCGCTGCTGCGCATGGCCAAGGAGCGCTACGAACTGTTCCATGACGCGCAGGGCGCGGCAGCGGCCTACGCGCTGGCCGCGCAGACGCTGGCCGCGGTGAACGACGGCGTATTCGCGGGAACGCGCCAGGTCGTCGAGGCCGAGCGTCGCGCGCTGCTCGCCAGCCAGCCGACCAGCCAGGCCGAGGCGCTGGCCAAACTCACCACGCTGCGCGGCGTGCTGCCCACGCTGCCGCTGAAGCCGCTGGATGCACCGGCGGACGCGTCGTCGTCGGGCGCATGGTCGCGCATCGGTCGCGCGCTGGCCGGCGTGATCAGCGTGCAACGCGACAACGGCGCGCCGCTGGCGGTGGCCGATGCGCGCTTCGCGCGCGAACTGGCGGCGCTGGATCTCGCGCAGGCGCAGGCCGCGTTGCTGGCGCACGATCCCAAGGCCTGGGCCGCGGCGCTGCAGCGCGCCGATGCCGCGCTTGCCAGCCAGTTCGACGACCATGCGGAGTCCGTGCAGCAGGCGCGCGCCACGCTGCAGCAGCTGGCCGAGGCCTTGCCGGACAACACGCCGGTGCAGCTGGGCACCGCACTGACCGAGCTGCGCAACCTGCGCGCGGTGCACGCCCTGTCGAACAGCCCCGCATCGTCGGCCAGCACGGCGCCGCCGGCGCATGCCGCCGGAGCCGCGCGATGAGTCTGTGGCGCTGGATCCTGCTGCTGGTGGTGGTCGCCGCGCTGGCCGCGTTCGGCTGGCACTGGGTGGCGGTCGACCCCGGCTACGTGCTGGTGCGCCTGCGCGGCTGGCGCGTGGAAACCACGGTGGTCGCCGCCGTGCTCATCCTGCTGGTGGCCTGGGCCGTGCTTGTCGCGGCATGGCGGCTGCTGCGCTGGCCGTTCGGCGCGCTGTCGCGGCGGCATCGCCGGCTCAGCCGCAAGCGGCTGGCCGAAGGCCTGATCGCGCTGATGGAAGGCCGCCACGGCGATGCCGAGCGCGACCTCAATCGCGCCTCGCGGCTGGATGCGCTGCGCGGCGTCGCCTTGCTGGCCTCCGCCGAGGCGGCCTCGCGCCGTGGCGAACACAGCCGCGCGCTGGAGATCCTCGCCGAAGCCTCGCAGGCCGCGCCGCAGGCTGCCCGCGTGCTGCGTGCCCGCGTGCTGCGCCGCGACGGCAAGGCCGCCGAGGCGCTGGCCCTGCTCGCGCCCGACGCCGACACGGGCGTGCTGCCGCCTGGCGGCTGGCGCGAGCTGGCGCTCACTGCGCTGGCGGCAGGCGACACCCGCCGTGCGCTCGCCGCGCTGGAACCGCTGCAGAAAAGCGGAGCGATGGGCACGCGCGGCTACGCCGTGCTCGAAGCGAAAGTGCTGGTTGCCGCCATCGACGCCGCGCCCGACGGCGCCGCGCTCAACACACTGTGGTCGCAACTGCCCAAGACCCAGCGCCGCGCCCCCGCCGCCATCGACGCCTACGCGCGCCGCGCCGCCGGCTTCGGCCTGGTGCTGCCCGCGATGGACGAGCTCGAATCCGCGCTGCGCCGCGAATGGACCCCGGAACTGGTGGCAGCCTACGGCGTGCTCGCCGGCGGCGACCTCGACGCCCGCCTGCGCCGCGCCGAAAGCTGGCTGGCCCAGCATCCCAACGACCCCGCGCTGCTGCTCGCCATCGGCCGCATCTGCGTGCGCTCCAGACTCTGGGGCAAGGCCCGCCAGTGCCTCGAACGCTCGCTGGCGCTGGAACCGGGCGGCGGTGCGTGGGAGGCGCTGGGCGACGCCTGGCAAGGGCAGGGCGACGCCTCGCAGGCCCAGCGCTGCTACCGCAACGCCCTCGCCATGGCCCGCGGCGAAACCGTGCGGCCATCCCCCGGCCAGACCGGCGGGGTGATCGACACCAGCGCCATCGCGGTGGAAGAGCGCGACGAGCACGGAGTGCCGCGGCTGCGGGGATAGCTTGCCCGGCGGGGACCGCGCGCCGGGCCGTGGATGACCGCCGCGGCGGTCGCACGGCCGGATTGGCCGCACCCCTGTCCGATCCGCGGCGGGCAATTCCCGGGGGCGGGACTCTTTCTTGCACTTCCGGCCGTTTGGGTGCATAGAGGCCTCCGGGCCACTCTCGGCGTACCTTCCGTGCCCCGCCGGCCACGGCCCGGGCTGGCATCACCCGTCTGGAGCGACCATGGCTACCGCGATCCTGGAGAAGCTTGCTTCTGCCCCACGCTATCCCACCCTGCGCGTCACCGAGAGCGCGGATGCCGCCGTGCACTGGTGCCACATGCACGCCGACCTGGCCGCGTCGCCCGGCCGCGCCTGCTTCAAGCCGGCACTGGTTGCCGACATCCTGCAGTACCAGAACATCCTGGGCGACCGCTTGCGCCGGGAACGCATGTTCGGCGAAGCCGGGCTGCGGCATGTGGTGCTCGCTTCCGACTGCGATGCGTTCAATCTCGGTGGCGACCTCGAGTATTTCTGCGACGCGATCCGCCACCAGAACCGTCCCGCCCTGCTGACCTATGCGCGGCAATGCGTGCGCGGCGTGCATGCCTTCCATGCCGGGCTGGACGCCGACGCGCACAGCATCGCGCTGGTGCAGGGCGATGCCCTGGGCGGCGGCTTCGAAGTCGCGCTGAGCTGCCACACCATCGTGGCGGAAGAGGGCGTCGGCATGGGGTTGCCGGAGGTGCTGTTCGACCTGTTCCCGGGAATGGGGGCCTACTCCTTCCTGTGCAAGCGCATCGCGCCCCATCAGGCCGAGCGACTGATGCTGAGCGGGGATGTCCTGTCCAGCGAGGAGCTCTACAAGATGGGCCTGGTGGACGTCCTGGCCCCGCGCGGGCAGGGTGTGCAGGCGGTCGAGGAGGTCATCCGCGGCAACCGCCGCATCCCGCACGCGCGCATGGCCATGCACCGGGTGCGGGCGCTGGCGCAGCCGGTGACGCTGGAGGAGATGATGGCGATCACCGAGATCTGGGTGGACACCGCGTTGCAGCTCGGCGAAAAGTCGCTGCGGACCATGGAGCGGCTGGTGCGTGCGCAGTACCGCCGACACGGCGAGCCGACTGCCGTGCAGGCCTGATCATGGCGACGGTGGGCTGTCCTCGCGCGCGGGTACCCAGCTCCCGCGCGCTTGCAGCGCCTGTTCGCCGTCGTGCAGGCGCTGGGTCAGGCTCTCGCAATGGCGTTTCCAGTCGCGTTCCAGCTCGAAGGCGGTCATCTGCATCAGGCCGCCGCTCAGCCCGGCGCACTGCACCAGGCCAAGATTGCCGGCGATCCCCTTCATGGCGTGGGCCTGGTCGCGGAACCGTTCCCAGTCGCCCTCTGCGCCGGCCTGGCGCATCCTTGCCAGCGCCACCCGCGCGTCGGTGATGCACTGGCCGATGAAGTCGGCCTCGAATGCCTTGCCCATGCCGAGCGACGCGAATTCATCCAGCACCGACGTGTCCAGCACGTCCCCGGCGGAGGCGTGCGCGGTCTGGCGGGAACTGTCCAGCTCTTCGCCGTCCCCGCCGGTCAGGATCGACGCGACGGCATCGAGCAGCCTCGCGGCGGCAAAGGGTTTGGTGATGAATGCGCGCGCGCCGGCTTCACGGCATACCCGCGCCGACTCGGGTGTGGCATCGGCGCTGATGATCACCACCGGGGTACGGCTGCGCGTGCCGGCTTCCATCACGCGCAGCTGGCGCAACAGGTCGATGCCGCTCAGCGACGGCATGTGCAGGTCCATCAGCGCCAGCTCGAACCCGCCGCCCACCAGCGCATCCAGGGCGGCCTCGCCGTCCTCCACGGTCATCACCCGGTGCCCGGCCTTCTGCAGCACGCCCTGCAGCAGCAGGCGGTTGGCGGCATGGTCGTCGGCGACCAGGATGCGTGCCGACCTGATCCGCGCACGGTGGCGCGAGAACGGGTCGGCGAACGCGATGACGTTGTGCGCAGCCGACGGCGAAGGCGGCATGCGCGCGTCCGCGGCTTGCGATTTGCCGCCGGCGGTTGCGCGTCCGGACTCGACGGCGACGTCGAACGGCAGTTCGACCCAGAACCGGCTGCCGACGTTCTCGTTGCTCTCGAACCCGATCGATCCGCCCATGGCCTCGGTCAGGCCCTTGGCGATCGTGGTCCCCAGCCCGCTGCCCTGGTGCTTGCGCGCCAGGCTGTTGTCGGCCTGCTCGAAGGCCTCGAACAGCCTCGCGCGCGCCGAAGCCGGGATGCCGATGCCCGTGTCCGAAACCGTGAAGCGCAGGCGTACCTGCCCCGCGCCGGCCCGGGCCGATTTCTCCACCGTCATGCGGACTTCGCCCGACGCGGTGAACTTGATCGCATTGCTCAGCAGGTTCACCAGCACCTGCTGCAGGTGGTGGGCATCGCCGCGCAGTTGCGCCGGCACTTCCGGCATCACCGTTACCGTGTAGTCCAGCCGCTTCGAGCGCGCCTCGGGGCGCAGCATCAGGTTGATCTGTTCCAGCAGGGCATGCAGGTTGAAGGCTTCCTGCTTCAGCCGCAGCTTGCCGGCCTCGATCGCCGAGATGTCCAGCACGTCCTCCACCAGCGCCAACAGCGAGCGGCTGGCGGCCTGGATGGTTTCCAGATAGCCGCGCTGCTCCGCGTCCAGCCGGGTGCTCGCCAGCAGCTCCGACATGCCCGACAGCCCGTTCAACGGCGTGCGGAACTCGTGGCTCATGTTGGCGAGGAAGCGGCTCTTGGCCAGGTTGGCGCGACGGGCTTCCTCGATCGCGGCGGTCAGCGCCTTGAGCAGGGAGGCGAAGTACAGC
This sequence comes from Rhodanobacter geophilus, assembly GCF_040812275.1. Classification (NCBI taxonomy): domain Bacteria; kingdom Pseudomonadati; phylum Pseudomonadota; class Gammaproteobacteria; order Lysobacterales; family Rhodanobacteraceae; genus Rhodanobacter; species Rhodanobacter geophilus. The sequence goes on from NZ_JBFOHL010000015.1 coordinate 7,888, forward strand.
GGCACCGCGACCAGGCCCAGCAGCAGGCCCCAGGACAGGTACTGGTTCTGCTGCCAGTAGGGGGTGAGCGTCATCATCGCCGCGAACGACAGCGCGGCCAGCGCCGTGGAGGCATACAGGTAGAGCGGCCCGTAGCGCATGCCGTTGCCGATCGTGACCCACAGGTACACCGCGTACAGCGGCGACGCCGACTCGCCCTGCAGCACCATGACCCCGCCGATCGCCGCGTAGTCGGCCAGCATCCCCAGCCAGCGCCGCACCGGCGACGGCCCCGGTGCAACGAAAATGGCGGCGAGCAGGCCGATCGACAGGCCCAGCTCACCGAGCAGGATCAGCCAGGTCGAGAACAATCCCGGGCTGCGGTCTCCCCAGCCGACCTTCCAGCCGAGGTAGGCGGAGAACAGCAGGGTGATCGCGATGCGCACGAACACCTGGGCATGCTCGCTGTCCGCGCGGCCGCGCAGCCGCAGGCGCATCCGGGACAGTGCCGGGCGCATGCCGTCAACGCCAGTCGCGATGGAGCGGAACACGGGAGTAGCGTTCGCAAATGCCGTGCAGCCGCGGCAGGTTGTCCATCAGGGCGCGCACGCAGGCCGGGTCCAGCAGCGCTCCGCTTTGCGTGCCGACGAATTCGAGTGAGCGCTCGATGCTCCAGGCCTCCTTGTACGGGCGAGGCGACAGCAAGGCGTCCAGCACGTCGGCCACGGTCGTCACCCGCGCCTCGATCGGGATCTCCTCGCCCGCCAGTCCGTCCGGGTAGCCCGTGCCGTCCCAGTGCTCATGGTGGCGCAGCGCGATCTGCGCGCCCGCCTGGATGAAGCGGTTCTGGCTGTCCTGCAACAGCTGGTAGCCGATGCGCGGGTGCTGCTGCATGCGCGAGCGCTCCTCCGCGTTCAGCGGGCCGGGCTTCATCAGGATCGCGTCGGGGATGGCGATCTTGCCGATGTCATGCAGCGGCGCGGCCAGCTCGATCGTGCGCACCTGCTCCTCCGGCAGCCCGAGGCCCTCCGCGATCAGCCCGGCCACGTGCGCCATGCGTTCGAGGAAGGCGCTGGTGCCGGCGTCGCGCAGCTCGATGGCCCGCGCCAGCCGCGACAGCGTTTCGCGCTCGCGTTCCTCGACTTCGTGCATGCTTGCCAGCAGCCGCTGCTCCAGCGACAGCGAGCGTTGCTTGATCGACTCTGACTGCTGGCGCAATTGCAGCAGGTTGCGGCAACGCGCGCGCAGCTCGCGCGGGTGGACCGGCTTGACCAGGAAATCGATCACCCCGGCATCCAGTGCCGCCTGCCGCACCGGCTCGTCGCCCACCACGGTGACCAGCACGATGGGTACATCCCGATTCCGCAGCGACTTGCGGAAGGCCTTGGCCAGCTCCAGCCCGTCCATGTCCGGCATGCGGTAGTCCAGCAGCAGCAGGTCGGGCCGATTGCCCTCGCACCATTCCAGCGCTTCCTGCGACACGCCGAAATCGTGCACGACGAGCTGCGGCCCGATGCCCTGCACGATATGCCGCAGCATCGTGCGTGCCGAGGGTTGGTCGTCGACGATCACGACATCCATGCAATCCTCCTTTCAGCCAGAACGCAGGAATGCGCGATTCGCCGCATCCTCCCCGCAATCCGGCGCCTTGGCAAGGGCCAGTCCGGAGGGGTGGCCTGCCGGAAAAACATGGCCGGAAACGGCGGTATCGGGGGGTTTGCCTTCCGGTGCCTGCCCCTGGTCGCCGGCTGGAATCGGCGTGACCTACAAGGGCGTGAGATTCGCATACGCCGCCACCAGCCACTTGCTGCCCGCCCCCTCGAAATTCACCTGCAGCCGGGTGTGCGCGCCGCTGCCTTCGGCGCTGACCACCACGCCCTCGCCGAAGCTGGGATGGCTGACGCGCTGGCCGAGCCTGACCGGCAGGTCTTCCTGCAGCGAGGCGCTTTCCGCGTAGCGGCTGGCGCCGGCGTAGAGCGGGCGGCTCACCTGCACGCGGGGGCGCACCTCGTCGATCAGTTCGGCGGGCATCTCGGCGAGGAAGCGCGAAGGACGGGCCAGCATCTCGGTGCCGTGCATGCGGCGCGATTCGGCGTAGCTGATGACCAGGCGTTCGCGGGCGCGGGTGATGCCCACGTAGGCGAGGCGGCGTTCTTCCTCCAGCCGGCCTTCGTCCTCGGTGGAGCGCTGGCTGGGAAACAGGCCTTCCTCCAGCCCCACCAGGAACACCAGCGGAAACTCCAGGCCCTTGGCGGAGTGCAGGGTCATCAGTTGCACGCAGTCGTCCCAGGCCTCGCCCTGGCCCTCGCCGGCCTCCAATGCGGCATGCGAGAGGAAGGCGGCGAGTTCGTCCAGGCCGGCGTCGATGTCTTCCTGGGTGCGCTCGAAGCGGCTGGCCACGTTGACCAGTTCGTCCAGGTTCTCGATACGCGCCTCGCCGTTGCCGCGGCTGTCCTTCTCGTAGTGGTCGCGCAGGCCAGTGTGGACGAGCACGTGGTCGATCTGTTCGGCCAGGGGCAATCCTTGGCGCCCCTCTCCCTGCGGGAGAGGGGCTGGGGGAGAGGGAGAAAACGTATGGGCCATGCCGTCGATCAGCGCGAGGAAACCCTTCACCGCATTCTTGGCGCGGCCGGCCAGTTCGCTGCCGGCGAGTTCGGCGAGCGCGGCTTCCCACATCGAGGTGGTGTCGTGGCGGGCGCGGCGGCGCAGCACGTCCAGCGTGCGGTCGCCGATGCCGCGCGGCGGCGTGTTCACCGCACGCTCGAACGAAGCGTCGTCGTGGCGGTTGGCGGTGAGGCGCAGGTAGGCCAGCGCGTCCTTGATCTCGGCACGCTCGAAGAAGCGCTGGCCGCCGTAGACGCGGTAGGGGATGCTGCGCTGGGTGAGCTGCTCCTCGAAGTTGCGCGACTGCGCGTTGGAACGGTAGAGGATGGCGCAGTCGCGCGCGTTGCCGTGCTCGGCGACGTACTCGCGGATGCGCTCGACCACGAAGCGCGCCTCGTCCTGCTCGTTGTAGGCGGCGTACAGCGCGATGCGCTCGCCCTCGCCGCCGGCCGTCCACAGCTCCTTGCCGAGGCGGCCGCCGTTGCGCGCGATCACCTGGTTGGCGGCTTTCAGGATGGTGGCGGTGGAACGGTAGTTCTGCTCCAGCTTGATCGTGCGCGCGCCGGGGAAGTCGCGCAGGAACTGCTGCATGTTCTCCACTTTCGCGCCGCGCCAGCCGTAGATGCTCTGGTCGTCGTCGCCCACCGCGAACACTTTGCCGGTGTTGCCGGCGAGCACGCGGATCCACGCGTACTGCAATGCGTTGGTGTCCTGGAACTCGTCGATCAGCAGGTGCCGCCAGCGGCTCTGGTAATGCTCCAGCACGGCGGGGTTCTTCAGCCACAGCTCATGCGCGCGCAGCAGCAGCTCGGCGAAATCGACGAGGCCGGCGCGACGGCAGGCGTCCTCGTAGGCCTGGTAGATGCGCACCAGGGTGGCGGTGACGGGATGGTCGCGGTGCTCGATGGCGTCCGGGCGCTTGCCCTCGTCCTTCCAGCCGTTGATCGTCCAGGTGGCCTGGCGCGGCGGGAAGCGCGCTTCGTCCAGCCCGAGGCCGGCGACCACGCGCTTCACCAGCCGCTGCTGGTCGTCGGCGTCGAGGATCTGGAAGCCTTCCGGCAGGCCGGCCTCGCGCCAGTGCCGCCGCAGCAGGCGATGGGCGATGCCGTGGAAGGTGCCCACGGTGAGGCCCTGGGTGCCGCCGGGGATCAGGCTCTCGAGGCGCGCGCGCATCTCGCCCGCGGCCTTGTTGGTGAAGGTGACGGCGAGGATCGCCCACGGCGGCACGCGCTCCACCTGCATCAGCCAGCCGATGCGGTGGGTGAGCACGCGGGTCTTGCCGGAGCCGGCGCCGGCGAGGACGAGGTAGTGGCCGGGCGGGGCGCAGACGGCTTCGCGTTGCGCGTCGTTGAGCGAGTCGATCAGGTGCGAGACATCCATCGCACCGATTGTAGCGGGTGCCGTGCTCAGCCCTTCTTGAAGATGCCGCCCAGCGCCAGCAGCGCGCCCACCACGATGCCGGCGATGCCCAGCCATTGCGGGAAGGCCTTGTCGTGCGTGGCGGTGAGCTTGGCCGGGCCGAGCTGCACCAGGGTGTCGGTCTGCTGGTAGCCGCCGTGGCCGAAGACCACCCACAGGCCGGCGACGAGCAGGACGAGGCCGATGACGATCAGTGCGAGGCGCATGGATGTTTCCATCGAGGGAACGTACTTCGAGTATGCCGGTGTGGCGGGTGCAGATGAAGTGCAGGGCGCGCCGGACAAAACGCCGGGGTTGGGACGGCTTTTTTGAAGGATATGGCCATGGATGGCGGCTTCTTGATCTGCGCGTTCAAGGACGAACGCACAAACAAACCAAAAAAATGGCCCCGAAGGCCAGGGGGTGCCTTCGGGGCCGGGGAGGCGGAAACCCAGGGGAGAGGTTCCGCGTCCGGGTGGCTGTCCAGGGAGGTGTCCAGCCGTGGATGCCGTTGCGTGCATCCGATGATTGAGAACGCGCGAATCCGGAAAAGTTCTACAGGCGGGATAAAAAAAGTCAGGCCCGATTCATTTCACGAAAACCCAACAAACAGGCGGCTAATGCGCCTCGTCCCAGTTCGCGCCCACGCCCACGTCGACGATCAGCGGCACGGCCAGTGTCGCGGCGCCCTGCATGCGTTCGCGTACCGCCTCGCGCACGCTGTCCACCGCGTCGGCGCGCACCTCGAACACCAGTTCGTCGTGCACCTGCATCAGCATGTGGGCGTCGTCACGGTCCTTCAGCCATTCGGCCACCGCGATCATCGCGTGCTTGATGATGTCGGCGGCGCTCCCCTGCATCGGCGCGTTCACCGCGGCGCGCTCGGCGCCGGCGCGGTGGGCCTGGTTGCGGGATTGCAGGTTCTCCAGGTACAGGCGGCGGCCGAAGATGGTCTCCACGTAGCCGTCGCGGTGCGCCTGCGCGCGGGTGGCTTCCATGAAGGCGTGCACGCCGGGGTAGCGGGCGAAGTAGCGCGCCATGTAGTCGCCGGCTTCGCCGCGGTCGATGCCGAGCTGGCGGGCGAGGCCGAACGCGCTCATGCCGTACATCAGGCCGAAGTTGATCGCCTTGGCGGCACGGCGCTGGTTGGCCGTCACCGCCTCCGGTTTCAGGCCGAACACCTCGGCGGCGGTGGCGCGGTGCACGTCGCCGCCTTCGTGGAAGGCCTTCAGCAGGCCCTCGTCGCCGGAGAGGTGGGCCATGATGCGCAGCTCGATCTGCGAGTAGTCCGCCGCCATCACCTTCCAGCCGGGCGGCGCGACGAAGGCCTGGCGGATGCGGCGGCCTTCCTCGGTGCGCACCGGGATGTTCTGCAGGTTGGGATCGGTGGACGAAATGCGCCCGGTGGCCACCGCGCCCTGGTGGTAGCTGGTGTGCACGCGGCCGGTGCGCGGGTTCACCGTGCCGGCCAGCTTGTCGGTATAGGTGGAGCGCAGCTTGGCCAGGCCGCGGTAGTCGAGGATCAGCCGCGGCAACGCATGCGCATCGGCAATCGCCTCCAGTGCCTCCTCGTTGGTCGAGGGTTGGCCGGTGGGCGTCTTGAGTTTCGCGGGCAGGCCCAGTTCGTCGAACAGGATCGCCTGCAGCTGCTTGGGCGAGTCGAGGTTGAACTCGCGGCCGGCCTCCTGGTACGCCTGCTGCTGCAGTTCCAGCATGCGCTTGCCCAGTTGCTGGCTCTGCTTGCGCAGCTCGGCCACGTCGATCAGCACGCCGCGCTGCTCCATGCCGGCGAGCACGGGGATCAGCGGGATCTCGATGTTTTCGTAGACCGAGCGCAGGCTGGGCACGCTTTCCAGCTGCGGCCACAGCGCATGGTGCAGGCGCAGGGTGACGTCGGCATCCTCGGCGGCGTAGCGGCAGGCGGTGTCCAGGTCCACCTGCGAGAACGGAATCTGTCTCGCGCCCTTGCCGGCCACTTCCTCGTATTTCACGGTGTCGTAGCCGAGGTATTTCTTCGCCAGCGAATCCATGTCATGGCGCGTGGCGGTGGCGTTCCACACGTAGGATTCCAGCATGGTGTCGTGGCGCACGCCCTGCACGGCGATGCCGTAGTGCGACAGGATGTTGATGTCGTACTTGGCGTGCTGGCCCAGCTTGCGGCGGCCGGCGTCCTCGAACACCGGCTTCAGCGCGGCGAGCACCACGTCGCGCGGCAGCTGCGTGGGCGCGCCGGGGTAATCGTGCGCCAGCGGGATGTAGCAGGCCTTGCCCGGTTCCACCGACAGCGACAGGCCCACGATGTCGGCCAGCATCGGATCCAGCGCCGTGGTTTCGGTGTCGAAGGCGATCAGCGGCGCGTCGCGCAGCTTGTCCAGCCAGGTGTCGAGCTGCGGCTGCGTGGTGACGAGTTCGTACTCGCCCGGCGCCGCGGGCCCGAAGCCGCTCTCCGCCTGGGAAAGGGCTAAGGGTTCGGTCGGGCCTTGCGCTTCGCCTGTACCCTCGTCCCCGGCCCCTCTCCCGGCGGGAGAGGGGGGCAGGGGTGTCGCTGCGGTGTTGTCGAGATCCTTCAGCGCCGCCTTGAACTCGTAGCGCGCATACAACTCGCGCAGCGTATCGGTAGCAGGCTCGCGCAAGGCGAGGTCGGTGGGACCCTCGTCCAGCGCCACGTCGGTCTTGATCGTCACCAGCGCGCGCGACAGCGGCAGTTGCGGCAGCGCTTCGCGCAGGCTCTCGCCGATCTTGCCGCCAACCTTGTCCGCGTTCGCGACCACGCCGTCCAGCGAACCGTATTCGGCCAGCCATTTCGCGGCGGTCTTGGGGCCGCACTTGGGCACGCCGGGCACGTTGTCCACGCTGTCGCCCACGAGAGTGAGGTAGTCGACGATGCGCTCGGGCGGCACGCCGAACTTTTCCTCGACGCCGGCACGGTCCATCGTGGTGTTGGTCATGGTGTTGACCAGGGTGACCCCGGGGCCGACCAGCTGGGCCATGTCCTTGTCGCCCGTGGAGATCTCCACTTCGATGCCCTGCGCCTGCGCCTGCACGGCAAGCGTGCCGATCACGTCGTCGGCCTCCACGCCCGGCACGCGCAGGATCGGGAAGCCCAGCGCCCCCACGATGGCCAGCATCGGTTCGATCTGCGCGCGCAGGTCGGCCGGCATCGGCGGCCGGTTGGCCTTGTAGTGTTCGTACATCGCGTCGCGGAAGGTGGGGCCGGAAGCATCGCTGACGAAGGCGACGTAGTCGGGCCTCGCCTTCAGCGTGGCGCGCAGCATGTTGACCACGCCGAACAGCGCGCCGGTGGGCTCGCCGTGCGCGTTGGAAAGCGGCGGCAGCGCATGGAAGGCGCGGTACAGGTAGGAGGAACCGTCGATCAGGATGAGCTTGGGCATGTCCCATTCTGGCATGCGGAACGCGACGGCGAGGTTCACGGGCGGGCGGCAGGCACGCTGTTATGCTTCGGCCCCCCAACGAGGTTGCCGTCATGAAACCTGCCGCCTGCCTGCTTGCCCTCACCGCCTTCGTCGCGCTGCCGGTTTGCGCGCAATCCACCAGCCCGCAGCCGCCGAAGTTCGCGCCGGTGCCGCCGCCGCCGGGCATGAACGATCCGGGCACGAAGGCGGTGACGCCGCCCGCCCAGCCCGCGTCCGCGAGCACCAGCGGCAGCACGCCCGCCGAGGTCACCGCGACGCCGTTGCCGGGCAAGCCGATCCCGTTGCCCGCGATGCCGGGCGACAAGGGCGCGCCGCAGACGGTCCAGCACGATTCGCCGGCGGACGATGTCACCGTGCATACCGAAGGCGACGCGGTGTACCAGGAATACCGCCGCAACGGCCGCGTCTACATGGTGGTGGTCACCCAGAAGAACGGCCTGTCCTACACCTACATGGTGGACAGCAGCGGCACGATGCGCGCCACCGAGGGCGCGCCGCCGGTGCGCCCGGTGATGTACAAGATCCTGGAGTGGGGCGGCAGCAAGCCGGCTGCCGCATCCGACAACGCGGCGCAGGGCGACAACGGCCGCTGAGCTTGCGGGATTGATTTGCCGCGGCGGCGCCGTTGCAATACGCGTCCCCCTTGCCGGTGCCACGCATGCTTCGCCGTTTCCTGCCGGACCGCTTCACCTGCGCGCTGCTGCTGACCGTGCTGCTGGCCAGCGTGCTGCCCTGCCGCGGCGCGTGGGCCCCGGTGTTCGGCTGGCTCACCGACGCGGCGATCGCGCTGCTGTTCTTCCTGCACGGCGCCAAGCTGTCGCGCGCGGCGGTGCTGGCGGGCATCACCCACTGGCGGCTGCATCTCGTGGTGCTGGCCAGCACCTTCGCGCTGTTCCCGCTGCTGGGCTGGTCGCTGCGGCCATTGCTGGCGCCGCTGGTGACGCCGGGGCTGTACCTGGGCGTGCTGTTCCTGTGCGCCTTGCCGTCCACGGTGCAGTCGTCGATCGCGTTCACCTCGATCGCGCGCGGCAATGTCTCCGCCGCGGTATGCGCGGCCTCGGCTTCCAGCCTGCTCGGCATCTTCGTCACGCCGCTGCTGGTGGGCGTGCTGCTGGAGTCGCATGGCGGGGGCGGCATGTCGTGGCATGCGGTGGGCGAGATCGTGCTGCAGCTGCTGGTGCCGTTCGCGGCGGGGCAGGTGGCGCAGCACTGGATCGGCGGCTGGGTGCAGCGGCGCCGCCCGCTGGTCGGCGTGGCCGACCAGGGTTCGATCCTGCTGGTGGTGTACACCGCGTTCAGCGCCTCGGTGCTGCAGGGGTTGTGGCGGCAGGTGCCGCTGGCCGTGCTGGGCGGCCTGCTGGTGGTGAACGCGGTGCTGCTGGCGCTGGCGCTGCTGGCGACGCGCTGCGGCGCACGGGCGCTGGGCTTCGGCCGGGAAGACGAGATCACCATCGTGTTCTGCGGCTCGAAGAAGAGCCTGGCCAGCGGCGTGCCGATGGCCAAGGTGCTGTTCGCCGGCCATCCACTGGGCATGATCGTGCTGCCGATCATGTTGTTCCACCAGATGCAGCTGATGGTCTGCGCGGTGCTGGCGCGGCGCTATGCGCGGCGAAGTACGGTGACGGCGGCCGACGAAGGGGATGTGGCGCCGGCGGATTGAACTTGAGGCAAGCTCGGCCCCTCACCCCCAACCCTCTCCCCAAAGGGGAGAGGGAGGTGCCAGGGATCAATGCCGGAAGTGGCGCATCCCGGTGAACACCATCGCCATGCCGTGTTCGTCGGCGGCGGCGATCACCTCGGCGTCGCGCATCGAGCCGCCGGGCTGGATCACCGCGCTGATGCCGGCCGCCGCCGCCGCGTCGATGCCGTCGCGGAACGGGAAGAACGCGTCGCTGGCCATCACCGAGCCGCGCACTTCCAGCTTCTCGTCGGCGGCCTTGATGCCGGCGATCTTCGCGCTGTACACGCGGCTCATCTGGCCGGCGCCGATGCCGATGGTCTGGCGGTCCTTGGCGTAGACGATGGCGTTGGACTTCACGAACTTCGCCACCTTCCACGCGAAGATCAGGTCGTCGATCTGTTGCGGCGTGGGTGCCACTTTCGTCACGACCTTGAGCTCATCCGCCTTGACCATGCCGGTGTCGGCGGTCTGGATCAGCAGCCCCGAGCCCACGCGCTTGACGTTGTTGCCGGGGTGCGCGGCGACCAGGTCGGTGTCGGGCGGCACCGGGATCTCCAGCACGCGCACGTTGCCCTTCTTCGCGAACGCCTTCAGCGCGTCGCCGCTGTACGCGGGCGCCAGCACCACCTCGACGAACTGGCGCGCCACGATGGCCTGCGCGGTGGCGCCGTCCACTTCGCGGTTGAACGCGATGATGCCGCCGAAGGCCGAGGTGGGGTCGGTCTGGTACGCGAGGTCGTAGGCCTTGCCGATGCCGTCCAGGCTCACCGCCACGCCGCAGGGGTTGGCGTGCTTCACGATCACGCAGGCCGGCTTGACGAAGCTGCGCACGCATTCCCACGCGGCGTCGGCGTCGGCGATGTTGTTGAACGAGAGTTCCTTGCCCTGCAGTTGCCTGAACGTGGCCAGCGTGCCGGGCGCCGGGTACAGGTCGCGGTAGAACGCGGCGTCCTGGTGCGGGTTCTCGCCGTAGCGCAGGTCCATCAGCTTCACGAAGCGGCCGTTGGCCTGGCCCGGGAAGGTCTCGTGGCCGGCGATCGCCGCGTGCGCCTCGTCTAGCCTCAGGCCGCTGAGGTAATCGCTGATCGCGCCGTCGTAGCTCGACACGTTGTTGAACGCCGCGACCGCCAGCCCGAAGCGCGTCGCGCGGGAAAGCCCGCCATGCTGCTCGATCTCGGCCAGCGCGCCGTCGTACTGGTCGGGCGAGGTGAGCACGCCCACGTCGTTCCAGTTCTTCGCCGCCGAGCGCAGCATCGCGGGGCCGCCGATGTCGATGTTCTCGATCGCTTGTTCCAGCGTGCAGTCCGGTCTGGCGACGGTGGCCTCGAACGGATAGAGGTTCAGCACCAGCAGGTCGATCGGCTGGATGCCGAGTTCGGCCATCACCGCGTCGTCGGTGCCGCGCCGGCCGAGCAGGCCGCCGTGCACGCCGGGGTGCAGCGTCTTGACGCGGCCGTCCATGATCTCGGGAAAGCCGGTGAGCTCGCTGACGTCCTGCACCGCGATGCCGGCCTCGCGCAGCGCCTTCGCGCTGCCGCCGGTGGAAAGCAGTTCCACGCCCCTGGCGGCGAGGCGGCGACCCAGCTCGATCAGGCCGGTCTTGTCGGAAACGCTGAGCAGGGCGCGGCGGATGGGGACGACGGCGGGGGCGGACATGGCGGCTTCCAGGCGGGAAAGCTGCCGATTATAGCCGAGTCTGGGACATGGCTGCCGTTTGGACGGCCAAACGGCGAAGACGCGGGATTACAGCAGGCCGTGTGCGGCCAGCTTCTTGCGCAGCGTGGCGCGGTTGATGCCCAGTGCCACGGCGGCGCGGCTCTGGTTGCCGTCGTGGAACGCCAGCACCTCGCGCAGCAGCGGGCCTTCCACCTCGCGGATCACCAGCGCATGCAGGCCTTCGCCGCAGTCGGCGTCGCCGAGGTCGGCGAGGTAACGGCGCACGGTCCGGCTGACGCATTCGCCCAGCGCACTCTGCGAAGCGACCGGACGGACGGCTTCGGTGGCTGGCAATCTCACGGCATTCACTGACATTTCCCTCTGTGTGTCTTGCGCGGCTGCTTGGGCCGCTGCTTGTGATTGTCTTCCGCGACCGCCTCGACGGTCCTCCGCGCATGCCGATGACGATGCGCGGGAGGGTGGAGTCTACCCGCGCGGGCCGCGAATTTTAAGTGCTGCGTTTGCCGGACACGCACGATCATGCGCTTGCGTTTCCGTCACATGCGGCGGCGCGCGCCTACTCGAAGCCGAACTCGTAGGCGACCGCCTGGTCGCCGGGGTCCTGGACTTCCAGCAGCAGCGCCGTGGTGGCGCCCGGCGCGAGGCCGCGGTGCAGGATGCCGGGGTCGTCCAGGTAGTCCGTGGGAAGCAGGCGGCGCATCACCAGGCGGCGGCCCCGTGCATCCGACAGGGTGACCACCACTACCGGCCAGGGCTGCGCGAACGCGGCCTCGTTGCGCAGGCTGAGGCTGATCATCAACGCGTGCGCGGCGTTGGGGTGGCTCTCGACATTGCTGGCGAGCAGGTGCAGTTGCTCTGGAGCGGCGACCAGCGGCAGGCGACAACCGAGCGCGGCGCAAGCGTCACGCAGCCAGCCGCCGAGCGGCTGCGCGCGGATCAGCTGGTCGCGGCCGACCCACGCCAGCTGCAGCGCGAGTGCGAGCGCGAGCGTCGTGCAGGCCAGCACCCATGGCCAGCGCCGCGGCATGGCGGCATCACGACGCGGACGGCGTGCGCGCTCGGTGCGTGGCGGCTTGCGTGGGCGCGCGCCTTTGGCGAAACGCGGCGTAAACACCAGTTGCGAGAAATCCTCGCCTGCCGCCACAGGTGTCGCCGCCGGCTCCGCCACCACGGCGGGCCCGGGTGCCGGCGGCCGCGGGCGATACACCACCAGCTCGATGCGCGGCGGCACCAGCGCCTGCTCGTTCACCGGCAGTTCCTGGAACGGCTCCGGCGGCAGTTGCTCGCTGAGCGTGGCGAGGCTGTCGAAGCCCGCGCCGCAATGCCCGCACATCACGTAGCCGTGCGCCTGCACCAGCGCTTGCGCGCCGAGCGAGAACACGGACAGGCATTCGGGGCATTGCGTGTACATGCGGGCCGCGGCGTAAGACCAGCCGCAAGCTTAGCAGGCGGATGCCGGCCGCTCAGTCGCGCCGCCGGCCGCTGATGCGCACCCAGCCGTCGCGCGTATCCGCGCGCAGCGCGTCGAACCACTCCGCGTAGCGTGCCAGCAGTTCGTCCTGCTGGCCGTCGAGGATGCCGGAGATCGCGAACGGCGCGCCGGGCTTCGCGGCGGCGGCGAACACGGGTGCCAGTTCGCCCAGCGGGCCGGCGAGGATGTTCGCCACGAAGATGTCGGCGGGACTGTTCTCGCGGTCCTCGGGCAGGTACAGCGCGAGGCGGTCGGCCACGCCGTTGCGTTCCGCGTTGTCCTGCGAGGCGAGCAGCGCCTGCGGATCGTTGTCCACGCACACCGCGTTCGCGGCGCCGAGCTTGAGTGCGGCAATGGCGAGGATGCCCGAGCCGCAGCCGTAGTCGATCACCGACCGGCCGGCGAGTTCGAGGCCGTCCAGCCATTCCAGGCACAGCGCGGTGGTGGGGTGGGTGCCGCTGCCGAAGGCGAGGCCGGGGTCAAGCCGCACCACCACCGGGTCGTCGTCCGCGGGCGGCTCGATGTTCCACGGGTAGATCCACAGCCGCTGGCCGAACGCCATCGGCTGGTACTGGTCCATCCACACGCGCTCCCAGTCCTGGTCCTCCACCACGCGGAAGTCCAGCTGGTCGGGCTCCAGCCAGGGCAGCAGTTCGCCCAGCGCGGCGGCGAGGCCGCGGCGGTCGGCGTGTTCGTCGAACAGCGCGTTCAGCGTGATCGTGGGCCACAGCGGCAGCTCGCCCACGCCGGGCTCGAAGATCGCCTGTTCGTCCGGCGTCTCGGCGTCGGCATCGCGCAGCGTGATCGACAGCGCACCCAGGTCCTCCATCGCCTCTTCCACGCGAGGCTGCTGTTCGAGGCGGGCGGTCAGGGAGAGTTCGAGGAAGGGCATATGCCGGTATCCCCCTCTCCCCTTTGGGGAGAGGGCTGGGGTGAGGGGCCGCTCTTGCGGCGAGGTGCGTTTGGGCAGCTTCGATGATGCTTGTCGCTGGCACCGCCCATCGCCTCAATCCTCTCCTCCGTGAACAAATCTTGTAAACGGGGGAGGGGAGGCAAGCGCGAACGGCGCGTTGCTCAATGGCCTGCGGCCGGGTGTTCCTTCTGCTCCGCCATCCGCTTTTCGAGGTAGTGGATGTTCTGCCCGCCGTGCTGGAAGCCCACGTCGGCCATGATCCGCTGCTGCAGCGGGATATTGCACTTCACGCCTTCGATCACCGTTTCGGCCAGCGCGAGGCGCATGCGCGCGATCGCGGTGGCGCGGTCGGGGCCGTAGACGATCAGCTTGCCGATCATCGAGTCGTAGTTCGGCGGGATGCGGTAGCCGTCGTAGAGATGCGTGTCCACGCGCACGCCGGGGCCGCCGGGCGCCTCGAAGCGCTTCACCGTGCCGGGGCAGGGCAGGAACGTGTCCGGGTCCTCGGCGTTGATGCGGCACTCGATGGCGTGGCCGTGGATCTGGATGTCTTCCTGCCGGATCGACAGCTTCTCGCCGCCGGCGATCAGCAACTGCTCGCGCACCAGGTCCACGCCGGTGATGAATTCGGTCACCGGGTGCTCGACCTGGATGCGCGTGTTCATCTCGATGAAGTAGAAGCGGCCGTTCTCGAACAGGAACTCGAAGGTGCCGGCGCCGCGGTAGCCGATGCGGATGCAGGCGTCCACGCAGACCTTGCCGATCTCGGCGCGCTGCTCCGGCGTGATGCCGGGCGCGGGCGCTTCCTCGACCACCTTCTGGTGGCGGCGCTGCATCGAGCAGTCGCGCTCGCCCAGGTGGATGGCGTTGCCCTGGCCGTCGGCCAGCACCTGGATCTCCACGTGGCGCGGGTTTTCCAGGAATTTCTCCATGTACACCTGATCGTTGCCGAAGGCCGCCTTGGCCTCCTGCTTGGTCATCACGATGGAGTTGCCCAGGTGCGCCTCGGTGCGCACCACGCGCATGCCGCGGCCGCCGCCGCCGCCGGCGGCCTTGATGATGACCGGGTAGCCGATCTCGCGCGCGATGCGCACGTTTTCCTCGATGTCGTCGCCCAGCGGGCCGCCGGAGCCGGGCACGCAGGGCACGCCTGCCGCCTTCATCGCGCGGATCGCCTCCACCTTGTCGCCCATCAGGCGGATCACGTCCGCGGTGGGGCCGATGAAGACGAAGCCCGACTGCTCCACCTGCTCGGCGAAGTCGGCGCGCTCGGACAGGAAACCGTACCCCGGGTGGATCGCCTGGGCGTCGGAAATCTCCGCCGCGGCGATGATGCGCGGGATGTTGAGGTAGCTTTCCGCCGACGGCGCCGGGCCGATGCAGATCGCCTCGTCGGCGAGGCCGACGTGCTTGAGGTTGCGGTCGGCGGTGGAATGCACCGCCACCGTCTTGATGCCGAGGCTGTGGCACGCGCGCAGCACGCGCAGCGCGATTTCGCCGCGGTTGGCGATGAGGACTTTTTCTAGCATCCGCGTGGCCTCAGCCGATCACGAACATCGGCTGGTCGAATTCGACCGGCTGGCTGTTCTCGACCAGGATCGCCTGGATGGTGCCGGCCACGTCGGCCTCGATCTGGTTGAACATCTTCATCGCCTCGATGACGCCCAGCGTCTCGCCGGCCTTCACCTGCTGGCCCACCTTGACGAAGGGCGGCGCGCCCGGTGAGGAGGAGGCGTAGAAGGTGCCGACCATTGGCGCCTTCACCACATGGCCGGGCGGCAGGGCGTCGGCGGCGGGTGCCGCTTCAGCCGCGGCGGCAACCGGTGCGGCGACGGCGGCCACCGGGGCGGGTGCCGCGGCGACCGGCGCCGGCGCAGCCGCGGCCACGCCACCCTTGGGCACGCGCGACAGGCGCACCACTTCCTCGCCTTCCTTGATTTCCAGTTCGGCGAGGTTGGACTCCTCGAGCAGGTCGATCAGCTTCTTGATCTTGCGCAGATCCATGGGATGGCCTTCATGTCATGGACCGCCCGCGGGCGGCCGGGAAAGGAAAGTGGGGGCGGCTCAGCGTGGCGCCGGCGCCAGCCGTGCGATGGCGGCGTCCAGCGCCAGGCGGTAGCTGTCCGCGCCGAAACCGCAGATCACGCCCACGGCGATGCCGGACAGGTAGGAGTGATGCCGGAACGGCTCGCGGGCGTGCACGTTGGACAGGTGCACCTCGATCAGCGGGATCGCCACCGCCGCGAACGCGTCGCGCAGCGCGACGCTGGTGTGGGTGAACGCCCCGGCGTTGCACAGGATCATCGCCACCTGCTCGTCGCGCGCCTGCTGCACGCGGCCGATCAGCTCGTGCTCGGCATTGGACTGGAACCAGGTCAATTCATGCCCGGCCGCCTGCGCCTGCGCGGCCAGCCGGCCGTTGATGTCGGCCAGCGTGTCGTGGCCGTAGACCGCCGGTTCGCGTGCGCCCAGCAGGTTGAGGTTGGGCCCGTGCAGGACCAGGATCTTCGCCACGCCAGGCCTTCGATGACGTCCGGACGACCCGGAACGGGCGCAGTGTGCGCGCAGTTGCGGATGTTGTCCAGTTCGGCGCAGTTCGGCGATGTTCGATGGAGAAGTGCGTCACTCTCCGTGCGCTGACGTATGCGCGGGCAGGGCTCCTGCGGTCGTCCCTGATCGCGAAGATCAAACGGGCGGCCTTCCACGGCCGCCCTTTTCACCTGAGCCACTGATCGAGCGTGGTGGTGTCGAGTGGGCCTCGATGGGTGGCGATCACGCGCCCATCGGCATCGATCAGCACGCTGTAAGGCAATACTTCGCCGCTGTCTCCCCATGACAGCGAGGTGCTTGGCGGCTCCATCCGACCCAGCAGGATCGGGAAACGCAGCGGATGATGGTCGAGAAAGGGGCGAACGCGTGCGGGTTCGTCCATCGCGATTCCCAGCACGACAGGGCCCTTTTCGCCGAACTTGGCCTGCATCTTGTCCAGCGCCGGCAGTTCGTCCAGGCATGGTCCGCACCAGCTGGCCCAGAAATTCAGCAGCACGCGCCGGCCGCGATAGTCGGCCAGCCGGTGCACGCGCCCCTGCAGGTCCGGCAATTCCAGCACGGGGGCCGTCTCCCCGACCTGGGCCATCGTCACCCCTGCCGGCACATGCGCCGATCGGCTCTCGTGCTGCAGCCAGCCGCCCAGCGCAGCCGCCAATACCGCCACCCCCAGAATGACGAGGTTGTCGCGACTCAGCATTTGCCGCAGCCACCGCTTTTACCCCTTCCCTGCCGGCAAGGGGAGCCAGGGTGGAGGGTGCGTGGCTTGCTCACCTTGCCGCCTGCTCCAGCGCCTGTTCCACCAGCCCAGTGGTGAGCACCGTAGGCAGCTGCCGGCCTTCGCCACCGCCCCGGGGAAACACCACGTACAACGGTACGCCCGGCGAATGGTACTGCTGCAAAAACGCGGTGATCGCCGGATCCTCGTTGGTCCAGTCGCCCTTCATGTAGACCGCACCCGTGCGCTCGAGCGCGGCGCGGAACGTCGCCCCGTCCAGCACGGCGTGCTCGTTGGCCTTGCAGGTGATGCACCAGTCGGCCGTCATGTCCACGAATACCGGCGTGTTGGCGGCGCGCAGTTCGGCGAGTTTCGCCGGGCTGTACGGCACGGTGCCTTGCTGTGCCGTTGCGGCATCCGCGGTGGCCGGCAGCTGCGCCAGCAGGTACAGCGGCGCCAGCACGGCCAGCGCCAGCAGCGCGGTCAGCGCGTGGCGCAGCGCGCCGTGCCCGCGGCTGCGCTCGAACCACCACAGCGCCAGCGCCAGCAGCACCATCGCCACCAGCAGCAGGCCCACCGCATCGGCGCCACGCTGGTTGGCCAGCACCCAGGCCAGCCACGCCGCGGTGAGGTACATCGGGAAAGCCAGCACCTGCTTCAGCGTTTCCATCCAGCGGCCGGGTTTCGGCAGCCAGCGCGCCAATACGGGGATGTAGGCGATGGCGAGGAAGGGCAGGGCCAGTCCCACGCCCAGCACGAGGAACACCAGCAGCGCGTCGAGCGCCGGCGCGGCGAACGCGTAGGCCAGCGCGCCGCCCATGAACGGTGCAGTGCAGGGGCTGGCCACCACCACGGCGAGCACGCCGGTGAAGAAGTCGCCGGCCGCGCCGCCACGGCTCGCCAGTGCGGCGCCCGCATTGCCCAGCGAAGCGCCGAACTGCACCACGCCGGACATCGACAGGCCGAGCGCAAAGATCACGCAGGCCAGCGCGGCCACCAGCAGCGGCTGCTGCAGCTGCGTGCCCCAGCCCAGCGCATGGCCGGCCGAGCGCAGCGCGAGGATGGCGAGGCCCAGCGCCACGAAACTCGCCAGCACGCCGGCGGTATAGGCCAGCGCGTGGCGGCGACGGCGTGCGGGGTTCTCGCCGCTTTCCAGCAGACCCACCGCCTTGATCGACAGCACCGGCAGCACGCAGGGCATCAGGTTGAGCACCAGGCCGCCGCCCAGCGCCAGCAGCAGCGCGGCGAACAGGCTGGTCTGGATCGGGCCGCCCGGTGTCGGGCCGGCGGGCGAGGTCGTGGCGACATCCGCGGCGCCGGTGGCCACAGGTGTGCCGGGCACGGTCACTCCGTTCGCCACGGCCCCGCTCTGCAGATCC
This sequence comes from Rhodanobacter geophilus, assembly GCF_040812275.1. NCBI lineage: Bacteria > Pseudomonadati > Pseudomonadota > Gammaproteobacteria > Lysobacterales > Rhodanobacteraceae > Rhodanobacter > Rhodanobacter geophilus. The sequence continues at coordinate 25,689 of NZ_JBFOHL010000015.1, forward strand.
ACGGTCACGTCGCGGGTGATCAGCGGGTAGCACACGCCGCCGTCCTGGCAACCGAGGAAGCTCGCTTCCAGCGTCAGCTGGCGGCGACCCGCGGTAGCGCCCTCGATCGCCACCGGCAGTTCGAGGTTGTCGAAATACACCGTCACCGTGCCGAGCTGTGCGTCCTGATGCACCACGCCGCCGGCCGGCCACGCGGGCGCGGCGAGTTTCAGGCCATCGGCATCCTTGAGGCGCAACGCGATGTGGTTGCGGTAGACGTAGTAGTCCTTCGGCATCGTCCAGCGCAGCAGCAGGTGCTGCGGGTCCGGCGCCACCGCGGTGAACCGGAACGCCTGCTCCGGCGGCAGCGGCGCGGATTGCGTGCCGCCAAGCTGTTGCAGCGCGTTGCCCAGTGCGTTGCCGGCGGCGGGCGAGGGCGCGGCGGTTGCGGCGGCCGGCAGCGGCAGGTCGAGGTGCTCGGTATGCGGCGGGTAGCAGATCTTCGGTTCCACCTCGTGGCAACCCTGGTACTGCACGCTCAGCTGCAGGCGCGTGGTGCCCGGGGCCACGGTGTACGGGAGGCTGGCGTCGACCCCGTGGTGGTAGGTCTCCACCGGGCCGAGATACGGGTCGTCGTGCTTCTCGCCGGGCGGCAGCTGCGCCGCGCCCAGCGTCACGCCGGGGCCGGCGGTGAACTTCATGCGGCCGCGGTACAGGTAATAGTCCGGCGCGATCGTCCAGTGCAGCTTGAGCGTGCCGGGCGTGCCCGCGTCCGCGCCGAGCTTGTACGCCTCGGTCACCGGCAGGATGTTGCCGTCCCGCGTCTGCGCGCACGCGGCAGGCGCCAGCGTCGCCAGCAGGCCAAGCAGCAGGCCCGTCAGCACGGTTCGTTGGAAGATCTTCGACATCACGACTCCGGCCATGCAATGCCGCGGGGGAGAGATGGCCATTATGACGACAGGATGCCGTCGGGGTTCACCGCGCGACGTTCGCCCGCACCCAGTCCAGATACGCGGCGTGGCCGCGCTCCACCGGCAGCGCGATCAGTTCGGGCAGTTCGCTGGGATGCAGCTCCAGCAGGCGGGCCTGCATCGCCTCGAAGCGGGTGGCGGAGGTCTTGATCAGCAGCAGCTCCTCGCCGTCGGTATGCATCTCGCCCTGCCAGCGATAGGTGGAGTGCACGCCAGGCAGGCGGTTGACGCAGGCGGCCAGCCGCTCGCCCACCAGTGTCTCGGCCAGCCGCTGCGCGCTGGCGGCGTCGGGGCAGGTGCACAGGCACAGCAGGATGGTGGGGTCGGACATGACGGCAATCGCGGTATTGCGGTGGCCCACGGTAGCAGAGCGCGCAACGGCCCTTGAAACCCGGCCACGCCCGCCCCATTGGCTGTCCCAAGGGCCGGCCCACGTGGAACCGGATTCGCCGCCACTTGCGGTTGGGGCTTGCATCGCTAGAATTGGCACTCACTTATGGCGAGTGCTAACAGCGGTCCCGCGGACCGGCCTGTCGGTCACTCACATTCTTTACGTCACCTAGCTTGGGAGCCACCCATGAGCAAACTGCGTCCGTTGCACGACCGCGTCATCGTCAAGCGCCTGGAAGAGGAGCGCGTCTCCGCCGGCGGCATCGTCATCCCCGACAGCGCCACCGAGAAGCCCACCCGCGGCAAGGTGATCGCCGCCGGTACCGGCCGCATCCTGGAAGACGGCAACGTCCGCCCGATGAGCCTGAAGGAAGGCGACGTGGTGCTGTTCGGCAAGTACGCCGGCCAGGAAATCAAGATCGACGGCGAAGAGCTGGTCTTCCTGAAGGAAGACGACATCGTGGCGGTGATCGAGGGCTGAGCGCGCCAATCGCGCTCGCCCGTCGCCAGAAGCTAGCTCCGGCAACGCTTTCGAAACGACAAACCCCTTTACTTATTTCAAAATTTTTCAAGGAAAAATTTTATGGCCGCTAAAGAAGTCCGCTTCGGCGAAGACGCCCGCTCGCGCATCCTCAAGGGCGTGAACACGCTCGCCAACGCCGTCAAGGTCACCCTGGGCCCGAAGGGCCGCAACGTCGTGCTGCAGAAGAGCTTCGGCGCCCCCACCGTCACCAAGGACGGCGTGTCCGTGGCGAAGGAGATCGAGCTGGCCGACGCCTACGAGAACATGGGCGCGCAGATCGTCAAGGAAGCCGCCTCGAAGACCTCCGACAATGCCGGTGACGGCACCACCACCGCCACCGTGCTGGCGCAGGCGTTCATCCGCGAGGGCATGAAGGCCGTCGCCGCCGGCATCAACCCGATGGACCTGAAGCGCGGCATCGACAAGGCCGTGATCGCGGCCGTGGCCGAGCTGAAGAGCCTCAGCAAGCCCACCGCCGACGACAAGGCGATCGCCCAGGTCGGCACCATCTCCGCCAACTCCGACAGCGCGATCGGCGACATCATCGCCACCGCGATGAAGAAGGTCGGCAAGGAAGGCGTGATCACCGTCGAGGAAGGCTCGGGCCTGGACAACGAGCTGGACGTGGTCGAGGGCATGCAGTTCGACCGCGGCTACCTGTCGCCGTACTTCATCAACAACCAGCAGAGCCAGCAGGTCGAGCTGGAAGACCCGTTCATCCTGCTGTACGACAAGAAGATCTCCAACGTGCGCGAGCTGCTGCCCGTGCTCGAGGGCGTGGCCAAGGCCGGCAAGCCGCTGCTGATCGTCGCCGAGGAAGTGGAAGGCGAGGCGCTGGCGACCCTGGTGGTCAACACCATCCGCGGCATCGTCAAGGTCGCCGCCGTCAAGGCGCCGGGCTTCGGTGACCGTCGCAAGGCGATGCTGGAAGACATGGCCATCCTCACCAACGGCCAGGTGATCTCCGAGGAAGTGGGCCTGCAGCTCGAGAAGGCCACCGTGGCCGATCTGGGCCGCGCCAAGAAGATCGTGGTGACCAAGGAAAACAGCACCATCATCGACGGTGCCGGCGAAGCCGAGAAGATCCAGGCCCGCATCAAGCAGATCAAGGCGCAGATCGAGGAGACCTCCTCCGACTACGACCGCGAGAAGCTGCAGGAGCGCGTGGCCAAGCTGGCCGGCGGCGTGGCCGTCATCAAGGTCGGCGCCGCCACCGAGGTCGAGATGAAGGAAAAGAAGGCCCGCGTCGAAGACGCCCTGCACGCCACCCGTGCGGCCGTCGAGGAAGGCGTGGTGCCGGGCGGCGGCGTGGCGCTGATCCGCTCGCTGAAGGCGATCGAGAACCTGAAGGGCGACAACGAGGACCAGAACCTCGGCATCGCCATCACCCGCCGCGCGCTGGAAGCGCCGCTGCGCGAGATCGTGTTCAACGCCGGCGCCGAGCCGTCCGTGATCGTCAACCAGGTCAAGGAAGGCAAGGGCAACTACGGCTACAACGCCGCCACCGGCGAGTTCGGCGACATGATCGAGTTCGGCATCCTGGACCCGACCAAGGTCACCCGTTCGGCGCTGCAGTACGCCTCCTCCGTGGCCGGCCTCGCCATCACCACCGAAGCGATGGTGGCCGAGCTGCCGAAGAAGGAAGAGCACAACCACGGCGGCGCCCCCGGTGGCATGGGCGGCATGGGCGGCATGGATTTCTGATGCCGTCATCCCTGCCATCGTCCCCGATGGCATGAATCAAAAAGCGGCCACCCATGGCCGCCCTGCTCGCCAAGAGCAGCGCAACACGAAAAACCCCGCTGCGGCGGGGTTTTTCTTTGTCTGTCACCATGCAACAAAAATGTTGCTGTGTTGAGTTCGCGCATGCAGGGACGGGCCGATGGAATGCAGCGAGTTCCAGCGGTGGCTGAGGCGGCAACGTGGTCGGCGCCTCGCTGGCTTGCCGCCGCTGGCCGTAGCCAAGCTCGGCCTGTATCAGGCAATGCAGGCAAAGCACATGCGCAAGGCCGATCTCGCGCGCCTGCTCGACATGCACATGCCGCAAATCGACCGCCTGCTCGATCTAAGGCACAGCTCCAAATTGGAACAGGTCGAAGCCGCGCTCAATGCGGTGGGGTATCGCATTGAGCTGGCAGTGCGGGCGGCTTGAGGGTGGCGACAGAGATCGGCGCTTTCGTTCAAGCGCGTGCATTGCCGCGCGCATATGGTGGCGCGGTACAGGCTGCGCTAGGCGCGGCGCGGTGCTGTCGCCTGAATTCGCTGCGGGTGCCTTCAGAATCCGTTCAATGCCCCGGCATGGCCGATGCGGCTCAGGGCTGCGCCGTTGCCGGCGCAGTTGAGGGGGCGTGTGCCATGGCGGTCGGGGCTGCCGGTTGCACGAGCTTCGCCAGCACCCCGGCCAGCTTGCGGCTCATGCGCAGCTGCTCGACGCTGGCCATGGACTGGTCGAGCTTCTGGGTGGTGGCGCCCTGGTCCGGCTGCGGGGCGCCGGGCGCGCGGGTGAGCGCGGCCAGTGGCGGGCCGAGCAGTTCGGTGAGTGCGTAGTAGGGATCGTCGTGGATGCCGGCGGCGGCGAGCAGCTTGCCGGGCAACAACCATGACGCGGTGTCCTCGTGCACGGCATTGCCGGTGGCGTGCGGATCGACCAGCAGCCAGGTGCCGGCCTGCGCGAGCATGTCCTGTCCGTTGACGAAACCGTCGATGCGGTAGCTGTCGGTGAGCGCGGGCAGGTGGTCGCCGTAGAACAGCAACAGGGTGGGTCGCTGGCGCCTGGCAAGCCATGCGGAGAGCCGGCCGAGTTCCTGGTCGGCGTGCTGCATGTGGTAGAGGTAGTCCTGCAGCTCCCGCTTGTTCCTGCCTTCGATGCCCGCGGGCACCGCGATGGCGTCGCGGGCGGCGGTGTCCTTCGGCTCCACGTCGTAGGGGCCGTGCGCCTCGATGCTGATCGCGAAGATGAATTGCGGCGGCCCGCTGTCCTTGAGCTGGCGCATGATCTCGTCGGTCATCGCGCTGTCGGCCATGTATTTGCCGTCGTTCGGCGCATCGGGCGGGAACGCGGATTGCGACACGAAGCGCTGGAAGCCCAGCGTCTTGAACGCGGTGTCGCGGTTCCAGAACGTGGGGTCGTTGCCGTGTACCGCCACCGTGGCGTAGCCATGCTCGTCCAGCACGCGGACGAGGCTGGGCAGCGGCTTGCGGCCGATCTGCAGGTAGGGGAACTGCAGGTTGTCGAAGTAGCGCAGCGACAGGCCGGTGAGCACCTCGAACTCGGTGCGGATGGTGCCGCCGCCGAAGGTGGGCACGTGCAGCGCGCCGCTGATGCCGTGCCGTGCGAGCCGGTGCAGGTTGGGCGCGAGATCGTCGTGCGCGTAGCCCTTCATGATGCTCGGGTCGAAGAACGATTCGCTCTGGATCACCACGATGTCGGGCAGCACGCTGGCATTCGGCATCTGCAGGTGCTGGCGCAGCGCGTCGGCGGACTGGCCGATCAGCTGCTCGGCGATGGCGCGGTCGGGCTTCGGCTTCTGCTGGCCGTATTGCAGGTGGAACATCACCAGTTCGCTGAGCAGGCCGGCATGCACGCGGGTGGAAGCGGCCGACCACGGCTCCAGCCACAGCACGCGGCCGTTGTAGATTTTCGCCCAGCCGCTCCAGCCACCGAGCAGGCTGCCCAGCAGCAGCGCCAGCACGCCGCCGGCCACGAGGCGCTTGCCGCCGGTGCGGCGCTCGAACAGCGGCGGCTCCAGCCGCCACATCGCGACCAGGATCAGCACGCCGCCGACCATCGCCAGATACGGCCACGGGCTGTGCGGCAGGTAGCCGGCCAGCACGTGGAAGCCGCCCTTGCGCAACTGGCCCGCCATGCGGAAATCCGCTGGCAGCAGCGGCGTGCCGAGATTTGCCGCCTTCAGCGCGCTGACGCCGTAGATCAGCCCCTGCAGCAGGTAGGCCAGCCCGAACGAGAGCAGCAGGCGGCGCGTCATCACCAACAGCAGCCCGGCGCACAGCAGGCCGGGCCACGCGTTGGCGAGGGGGAAGCGCGGCTGGTCCAGCAGACGCAGCGGCAACACGCCCGCGCCACCGTCGAGCAGGCCGGTGAGCAGCACGAAGGCCAGTGCCGTCACCAGGATCAGGGCGATGCGCGGCGCGGTGCGGCGAAGAGCGGAGGTGGCGGATGGAATCATGGCGTAACCGGGGGACTCGGTTGTCATGGGGCTGCTTGAAGGGTGCGGTCATGGGTGGCCGCAGGTGTGATCTTCGCGATCAGGACGATCGCAAAGGAAAAGAAACAGTAATCAGAATGACATGAATCGATTGTTTTCAGGGGGGGGCGGTGGCAGCCGACATGTCACCCTTGTTGCAACGCGCCAGTACGCGGGCGGTGTACTGGCCGCGTTGCCGGTCCCTGCCACGGCTGCGGCACAATGGCCGGATGCCTGTCTCCACCCATGAATCCTCCGCGCTGCGCGCCCTGATCGACGACCGCTATGCCGAACTGGCCGCCTGCTGCCGTGCCGCCGGCGTGCCGCTGCACGACGACGCCGGCGTGGCTGAGCGCATCCGCCGCACGCTCGCGGCCAGCGACTTTGCGTTCGAGGCGTGGCGCGCCCAGCCTGCGCTGCTGTCACCCGCGGGGCTGGAGCGCCTGCGTTCGAACGCCGACGCCGCCGCGCGCATCGAGGCGGTGAAGCTGCCGGAGGACGAGGCGCCGACGCTGGCCGCGCTGCGCCGCTTCCGTCACGCCGAGGCGTTGCGGCTGGTGTTTCGCGACGTCAACGGGCTGGACGAACTGCCGGAGACCCTGTCCGCCACCAGCGTGCTGTACGAGGTACTGCTGGAGGCGGCGCTGGGCTGGTCCGAACGTGCGCTGGCCGCCCGCTACGGCCATGCACGCAGCCGCGAGGGCGAGCGGCAGCGGCTGGTGGTGGTGGGCTTCGGCAAGCTGGGTGGTGCCGAGCTCAATTTCTCCTCCGACATCGACCTGGTGCTGGCCTATCCGCACGGTGGCGAGAGCGATGGCGCGCGCGTGCTCGACAACGGCGAGTACTTCGTGCGGCTGGGCCGGCAGCTGGTGCGTCTGCTGGGCGAGCCCACGGTGGACGGCATCTGCGCGCGTGTCGATCTGCGCCTGCGCCCGTTCGGCAACGCGGGGCGGCTCGCGCTGTCGTTCAGCGCGATGGAGCAGTACTACCAGCGCGAGGGCCGCGACTGGGAGCGCTACGCCTGGATCAAGGCGCGCCCGGTGGCCGGCGACCGCGCGGCGGGCAAGCGGCTGCAGGAGCTGCTGCGGCCCTTCATCTACCGCAAGTACCTCGACTACACCGCGTTCGCCGGCCTGCGCGAGATGAAGGCGCTGATCGACGCCGAAGTGGCGCGCAAGGATCTCTCGGACAACCTCAAGCTCGGCTCCGGCGGCATCCGCGAGATCGAGTTCATCGTGCAGCTCACGCAACTGATCCGCGGCGGCCGCGAGCCGAGCCTGCGAGTGCGCGGCCTGCTGCCGGCGCTGGCCGCCTGCGAGGCGCGCGGCCACATCCCCGCCGCGCGCGCGAAGGCACTGCGCGAGGCCTACGTGTTCCTGCGCCGGCTGGAAAACCGCGTGCAGATGTTGCGCGACGCGCAGGCCCACGATATCCCCGACGACGCGCTGAGCCGCGAGCGCATCGCGTTCGGGCTGGACCAGGCGGCGTGGGAACCGCTGGCCGCGGAACTGGCGCAGCATCGCGAGATCGTCGCCACCGAGTTCGCCGCGGTGCTGATGCCGCAGGGCGGGCGCGGCGCCAGTGTGCCGCAGGCGGACGCCGCGCTGTGGCAGGCCGCCTGTGCCGGCACGCTGGAGGCCGGCACGCTGGAAGCCAGCGGTTTCGTGCCGGGCGCGGAAGTGGCCGACGCGCTGGCCAAGCTGCCGCAGGGCGGCGCGGTGCGCGCGATGTCGGCGCGCTCGCGCGAGCGGCTGGACCACCTGATGCCGCAGCTGATCGCTGCCGCGCGCGGCAGCGCGGCGCCGGTGCCCTGCCTGCTGCGGTTGTGCCGGCTGACCCAGGCGGTGGCGCGGCGCTCGTCCTATCTTGCCTTGCTGGAGGAGCAACCCGCCGCACGCAAGCGGCTGGTCGCGCTGTTTGCCGACAGCGCCCTGCTCGCCGGGCAGGTGATCGCGCAGCCGCTGCTGCTGGACGACGTGCTCGATCCGCGCATCGACCAGTTGCCGCTGAAGCGCGCCGACATCGCCGCCGAGATCGCCCGCGTGCTGGCCACGCTGGAGGAGCGCGAGGCCGAGGCCGAACTGGAGCGCATCAACGAGTTCCAGTCCTCCACCGCGTTCCGCCTCGGCCTCGCCTTCAACGACGGCCGTGCCGACGCGGCGGCCACCGCGCGCCGGCTCGCCGCGCTGGCCGAATCGGTGGTGGGCGCGGTCACCGCACTGGCCGAGCGCGAGCTGGTCGCGCAGCACGGCCGCCTGCCGGGCGAGGGCTCCGGTTTCGCGGTGCTGGGTTATGGCAGCCTCGGCGGCGAGGAACTGGGCTTCGCCTCCGATCTCGACCTGGTGTTCGTCTACGACGGCCGTCGCGCGCAGGCGATGAGCGACGGCGCACGGCCGATCGAAGGTGCGCGCTGGTATCAGCGCCTCGCCCAGCGCGTGATGAACTGGCTCACCATTCCCACCCGCGCCGGCCGCCTGTACGAGGTGGACACGCGCTTGCGTCCGGATGGTTCCAAGGGGCTGCTGGTGGGCAGCCTCGACGCCTTCGTCGCATACCAGCAGAGCCGAGCGTGGACCTGGGAGCACCAGGCGCTGCTGCGTGCCCGCCCGGTGGCCGGCGATGCCGCGCTGGGTGCGGCGCTGGCCGCGGTGCGTCGCGACATCCTCGGCGTGCCGCGCGAGCGCGCCACGGTGCTCGACGAGGTGAGCCAGATGCGCCGCCGCTGGCGCGCCGAGCGCGACCGCTCCGATGCGGTGAACCTGGACCTCAAGCAGGGCCATGGCGCGCTGCTCGACATCGAGTTCGCGCTGCAGGGGCTGGTGCTGGCAGGTGCGACGCGGCATCCGGCCCTGCTCGGCGTCACTTCCAGCGCCGCGCTGCTTGCCGCCTGCCGCGACACGGGCCTGCTCGATGCGGCGCAGTCGTCCATGCTGGCGCAAGCGCACGCGATGCTGCTGCAACGCGCACTTGCCTGCACGCTGGACGCGCGCCCGCGCATCACGCCGCGGGACGGCGCACTGGAAACCGTGTGCGGTGAAGTGGCCGCGGTCACCCGGGCACTGGGCTTCGCGTTCGACTGAGAGGCGTGGGGAACGGCGTGACGTGGCAGCGGCCGGCAGTCGTGCCGGCCGCTTGCAGTTGTCGAGCGATCCCGTGCTCAGTGCAGGAGCGCGGGTGCCGCCAGGGGCCTGCCCGCCACGTACTCGATCGATTCGCGGCTGTCCTTGCTGGATTCGTGGTAACCGCCGCCGTAGAACTTGCGCGCCCAGTCGGCGTAGCGCTCGAGCTTGGTGGGCATGTGGTCGCTGCGCGTGATGACTTCGCAGGCATGCGGAGAGCTGGCAAACGCGTCGAACAGAATCATGACGACACCTCCTCTCTGGATTCGCACCATGCGGTGATGGTGCGATGCTGGCCGCCAGCCTCCCGGTGGGATGCGCGTCGATGGCCAGGCTGGCGTCCGAAACCTTGTGCGTTGCCGGGCATACGCCACTATTGGACGACGGGTCACGGTGCAGCAGTCGTGAATGCCGCGCGATGCGAAGATGAAGATCTTGTTCCGCGATAGCGCGGCTGGATCAGCGTCCGGCCATGCGACGGCGCAGCTCGGCCGCGGTCGCGGCGGTTTCGCGCAGCGGCGGCTGGCGGGCGGGGGCAATCGCATCGAGTTCGTGCAGCAGCCCGCGTTCGCGCAGGGCGTGGTGGAAGCGCGCCAGCTTGTCCGGCAGCGGCGCGGCGACATGGGTGTGCACGGCGCAACCCACCGCGCACGCCTCGCTCAGCATGTTCACCGAGTCGGGCGTGACCACCAGCCGGTCTGCCCAGCCGAGCACGCCGGGGTAGGGGTTGCGGCCGTCATCGGGCCCGGACCACACCAGTCCCGGCACCCCGGCCAGCGCGTGGCGGAACAGCTCCAGCACGTCCGCCGGCGTGCGGCGCGAGGCCAGCACGAGCAGGCTGCCACCCTCTCGGCCGTGACGGGCGAGCAAGTGCGCGGCCAGTCCGCGCGCGTAGTCCGCATCCAGCGTCAGCTGTTTGCGCGGGCCACCCAGCAGCACGCCCACGCGCGGTTGCGGCAGATCCTCGAAAGCGGGACAGGCGTCGCGGCCGTCGGCCAGCCAGTCCTCGTCCACCGGGTTCAGCGAGCCCAGCGGGGTGAGCACGTTGGGGCCGGCGAGCTGGTCGTGGCGCGGCGCGATCACCACGTCCCAGTGCGCCGGATCGATGCGCGGGTCGAGGATCTGCACGGTGTGGCACTGTCCGTGCGAGAGGCGACGCAGCATGCGGGTGAACAGGGCGGCGGCGCGTCCGCAGCCGATCACCCATTGCGGCCACGGCGGCGCGAACAGGGCCTGCTGGTGCGCGGGCAGCGCCAGACGGCCGCCCAGCGCGAAGCGCGGCGCCAGCCACGACCACGGCGCACGCGGTTCCAGCAAGAGGTGGCGCACCGGCAGGTCCATCAGTTCGGCCAGCGCCAGCGCCTGCCGCTGGTTGCCCGCGGAGGCATCGGTGATGGCCCAGCACTCCGCCCTCATGCCGGGCATGACGGGAGGCGCCGCTGGATTGTTTCCCGTGCGTACACGCTGCGTTGCTCCTGATCGCGTTTCTGGCGTGGCGGCGTGTCTATACACTGACGGTCGGCACTGTTGTCGTCCAGCCGGCGAACCGGAGAATACCCGTGATCGACCGTTCTTCCGAGGCGTCGCCACGGGTGCCGGCGACTTTCCCTTCATCCACCCATCGCGGAGAACTTCCATGCGCGTGTTTCGTTGCCTCCTGCTCGCGGGCCTGATCGGCGCCGCAGCCACCGTCCAGGCCAGCCCGGTCACCTACAAGCTGGATCCGGGTCACACCATGGTGTTGTTCAGCTGGAACCACTTCGGCTATTCCAACCCCACCGCCGACTTCGGGCTGGGCGCGGGCACGCTGGTGTACGACCAGCAGGATCCGGCGAAGTCCTCGGTGGATGTGACGCTGCCGCTGGACAAGCTGGACACCCACGTGCCGGCGCTGGACAAGCACCTCAAGGAGGCCGATTTCTTCGATGCCGCCAAGTACCCGGTGGTGACGTTCAAGAGCACCCGCGTCGAACCGCTGGGCGACAACCACTTCAAGGTGACCGGCAACCTCACCGTGCACGGCGTGACCAAGCCGGTGGTGCTGGATGCCACGCTGAACAAGGTGGGCCCGCACCCGATGACCAAGGCGCAGGCGATCGGCTTCGACGCCACCGCCACGCTGAAGCGCTCGGATTTCGGCGTGGGTGCCTACGTGCCGATGGTGAGCGACGAGATCAAGATCCGCATCACTACCGAAGGTGCGGTGCCGAAGGCGAAGTAAGCCGAGGCATGCCTCAATGAAAAGCCCGCGCCGGCAGCGGCGCGGGCTTTTTGCTGCAGTGCGTCCGGCGATGCGAGGCTGCGGTTCGGGCATGGCTGCCGGCGGTGGATCGGCAGCGCTGCCGGGAGGCGGTGGCCTGCTAACATTGGCGGCCTCGTGTCCAGTCCGGAGCCACCTCCATGTCTGTCTCTGCCGCGGCGGTCACGCCGATCCCGTCGAATGCCGAAAATCGTTACGAAGTGACGCGCGCCGACCTGCCGCTGTCCTGCCCGATGCCGGGCATGGTGCTGTGGAACTCGCATCCGAAGGTGTATCTGCCGATCGTCGACGATGGTGGCGAGTCGGTTTGTCCTTATTGCGGAGCACGTTACGTCCTGCGCGACTGATTAGCCCCGCCGTTCAGGGTGCTGGCGGCATTGTTCTTGCTTGGATTTCAGGATGAAGCTCATGCATCAGGATGCAGGCCCGCAGGCGGGAACCATGTCCGGTAGTGCCGATACCGCACCGCGACTGACCGTCGTCCAGCTGATCCCCGCGCTGCAATCCGGCGGCGCGGAGCGTTCCGCGCTGGAAGTCGCCCGCGCGCTGGTGCAGGCGGGGCATCGCTCGGTGGTGATCTCGGCTGGCGGCCGCCTGGTCGAGCAGCTGGTGGCCGAGGGCAGCGAGCACGTCACGCTGGACATCGGCCGCAAGTCGCCGGGCACCCTGCTGCGGGTCGGCGCCCTGCGCCGGCACCTGCGCGAGCTGAATCCCGACATCGTGCATGCGCGCTCGCGCCTGCCGGCCTGGCTGGGCTGGTGGGCGCTGAAGAGGCTCAAGCCGCGGCCGCACTTCGTCACCACGATGCACGGACTCAATACGCCCGGACGCTACAGTTCCATCCTGCTGCGCGGCGAGCGGGTGATCGTGGTCTCGCAGACCTTGCGCGACTATGCGTTGGGCCATTACCGCTGGCTGGAACCGGGCCGGGTGCGGGTGATCCCGCGCGGCATCGACCCGGTGGCTTTTCCCTACGGCCACCGCCCGGACGAGGCGTGGAAGCGGGCGTTCTTCGCCGAATACCCCGCGCTGGCCGGCGCACCCTTGCTGACCCTGCCGGGGCGCGGCACCCGGCTCAAGGGGCACCACGATGCGATCGAGTTGCTGGCCGACCTGAAGCGTCGCGGCATCGACGCCCGCTTGCTGCTGCTGGGCGTGATCGAGGCCGGCCGCGAAGCCTACGTGGAAGAACTGCGCCGGCTGATCCGCGAGCGTGGCGTGGAGGCGCAGGTAGTGCTGACGCCGCCGCGCAGCGACGTGCGCGACGTCTACGCGATCTCCAGCCTGGTCCTGCAGCTGTCGAACAAGCCCGAATCCTTCGGCCGTACCGTGATCGAGGCGCTGGCGCTGTGCCGGCCGGTGCTGGGCTACGCGCATGGCGGCGTGGGCGAGCTGCTGGCCGAGCTGTACCCGGCCGGCCGGGTGCCGCCGGGCGACCGCGAGCGGCTGGTGGAACGCGCCGCCGAGCTGCTGCGCGTGGCGCCGCCGATCCCGATGCTGCAGTCCTACCGGCTGGAGGACATGCAGCAGGCCACGCTGGCGCTGTACGGGGACGTGGTGGCGGGCTGAACCGCGCGCCTCCTCCGGGATCCTCTGATCCATTCTGCACGGACGGCCTTCGGGGCATCACCCCGTCATTTCATTCGATGCGTTGGGGCCGGCTCTGTCCGCCCGCATGCCTTCGGCCCATCGCCTCGACAGACGGCCGGTCTGCCTTCGGCGATGATCCTGCGGCCCGCGAACGGACGGAGCCGGTGACGTTTGTGCAGAATGGATCGGCGCGTCCCTAAAATGCGGACTCGTCGTCTTGCCGGCTCCCGCATGACCTTCGCGACTGATTCCCTGAAGACCGCCTTGCACTCGCCGCTGCTGCCGTTCTGGCTGGTGATCGCGTTGCTGCCGTTCGGGCGCAGCAGCGAGTTCGGCACCTTCCTCTGCCTGGTCGGAGCGGTCCTGCTGCTGGTGCGCGCGCCGCAGGCGTGCCGCGAGCTGCCCGGCGCGCGGCTGCTGCTGTGGCTGCTGGCGGCCTACATCGCTGCAGCGCTGATCTCGGCCTTCGATTCGCTGGCGCCGGGCAAGAGCTGGGGCACGGTGGCCGCGCTGCTGCGCTATCTGCCGTTGGGCCTGTACGCCTGTCTTGTGATCCGTGGCGAGCGGCGCCTGCAGGCGCTGTACGTGGCGGTGGCCTGCGTGCTGGCGTGGTGGGTGCTGGATGCGTGGACGCAGGCGCTCACCGGCTGGAGCCTGGGCGGGCACGCCGAAGCCGAACGCATCTCCGGCATCTTCGGTGCGCACAACCTCAAGCTCGGGCCCACGCTGGCGGTGCTGTCGCCGTTCGCGCTGTGGACGGCGCGACGGCACTGGGGCCCGCCGGGGCTGGTCGTCGCCTTCCTGCTGCTGCTGGGACCGGTGCTGCTGGCCGGCTCGCGCGCGGCATGGCTGTGCTACGCGCTGGTGGCGCTGGCCTTTGCGTGGCGCGAGGCGGCCTCGTGGCGCCGCTTCGCGTTGTACTGCGCATTGGGCGCCGTGACGCTGGTGTTGGCTGGCGGCATCGCGTGGCGGACTTCGACGCGCTTCGAGGCCCGCATGGAGCGCACGCTGGACGCGCTGCACGGCACGCATCATGGGCTGGACGAGGCGCTCACCGGTCGGCTGGACATCTGGCGCGACAGCGTGAAGATGGTCGCCGCGCACCCGTGGAACGGCGTGGGCGTGCGCGCGTTCCGCTACGCCTACCCGCACTTCGCGCCGGCGAACGACCACTTCGTGGTGGCCGAGTCCTGCGGCGAAGGCGAGGGTGCCTGCCACGCGCACCAGGTCGTGCTGGAGATCCTCACCGAAACCGGTGGCATCGGTCTCGCGCTGTGGCTGGCGGCGGTGGTGCTGGCGCGGCGTGCATGGCGGTGCGCGGGCGCGGCGGCGCGCGAACGCGCGTTTCCGGTCACGCTGGCGCTGGGCGTGATGCTGTTCCCGCTGAACACGCATCTGGCCTTCTATTCGGCATGGTGGGGCCTGCTGTTCGCCTGGCTGCTGGGACTGTGGTGTTCGAGTCTGTTCGCAGCCGGCATCCCTGCCGGGCTCTTCGAAGAAGCACCTCCTTTGGAGCATCACGATGCAGCGTGAACCGCTGTCGGTGGTGGTGATCACCCTCAACAACGCGGCCACGCTGGACGCCTGCCTGTCCGGCGTGGACTGGGCCGACGAGATCGTGGTGCTGGATTCCGGCTCCAGCGACGACACGCTGGCGATCGCGCAACGCCGCGGCGCACGCGTGGCCACGCATGCGTTCGATGAATTCGGCCCGCAGAAGCAGCGCGCGATCGACATGGCTAGCCACGACTGGATCCTGAATCTCGACGCCGACGAGGTGCTTTCGCCCGCCAGCCGTGCCGTGATCGAGCGCGCGTTGACGAATCCGCAATACGCGGGCTTCCGCCTGCCGCGCCGCGAGCGCATGTTCTGGACGGTGCAGCATCCGTGGAGCTGGCGCAACACACATCTGCGGCTGTACGACCGTCGCCGCGGCCGCATGAACGACGTGGAAGTGCATTCCGCGATGGAAGTCGACGGCCCGGTGAAGACGCTGTGGCGCGCCGACTTCATCAACGACAGCGACCCCGACATCGCCAGCCGCATCGAGCGCATCAACCGCTACAGCAGCGCGCTGGTGGCGCACAAGCTGCGCCGCCGCCAGCGCTTCACCGGCTTGCGCATGGTGGTCTATCCGCCGGTGTTCTTCCTCCGCCAGTACCTGTTCAAACGCTATTTCCTCAACGGCTGGGCGGGCTTCATCGCCAGCGTGGTGGGCGCGAACTACGTGTTCCTGAAATACGCCAAGCTGCACGAGGCGCGGCGCTGCGGCCATGGACGGCCGCCCGTTTGATTTCCGCGATCAAGGACGATCGCAAAGGCCATGGCGTCAGGCTCAGCTCCACGGACTGCCCAGCCGGCGCACGAATTCGGTGGCGATCACCAGCGTGCTGAAGTGCCGCAGCACGAAGCCGCGCGTGGCCGCTGCCATGGGCCGGCGCCTCGCGTCGTTGCACAGCGAAAGGATGCCATCGCGCCAGGCCACGGCGTCGCCGGGCGGCAGCAGCAGGCCGGTGACGCCGGGTTGCAGGGTTTCCGGGATGCCGAAGGCATCGCTGCACAGCACCGGCACGTTGCAGGCCTGCGCCTCCACCGGGGTGCGGCCGAAGGCTTCCGTCGCGATCGAGGGGAAGGCCAGCATCGATAGTGCGTTGTAGTACGGAGCCACGTCGGCGACCCAGCCGAGCTGATGGTGGCGCTCGGCGAACGGCGAGGCCGCGATGCTGTCGCGCAGTCGCTGCGTGTCGGTGCCGTCGCCCAGCCACAGGCAGTGCAGGCGGGGCTCCTGCACCATCGCCGCGTTGGCGGCGTCGAGCAGGGTGTAGATGCCCTTGCCGGCATGCAGGCGGCCGAAGCAGCCCATCACGATCGCGCTTTCGTCCAGCCCCAGCCTCTGCAGCAGCGCGGCGCGTTGTGCGGGATCCGGCCGGCACTGGTCCATGTCCACCGGGTTGTACAGCACCTGCACGCGCTCGGCGGGCATGCCGTGTTCGATGTAGTCGCGGCGCGCGTATTGCGACACCGCGAAGAAGCGCTGCGCGCAGCGCGCCACCAGCCGCGCCGAGAGGTCGTTCATCGGCTTGAGGTGGTGGCGGAACAGCGCCACCGGGATGCCGAGCAGGTGGCCGACCAGGATCAGCGGCCAGTATTCCTTGCCGAAATTGCCGACCAGCCAGTCCGGCTTCAGCCGGCGCGCGGCGGCGATGATCGCGCGGTAGCCGCGCAGGTCGAAGACGTTGCGGAAACGGCCTGCATGCAGGCGCACCGCCGAACCGGCCAGCGCCTGCGCCATCGGCGCACCCGGATGCACCACCGCCTCGACCGTGTGGCCGGCGGTCGCCAGCGCCCGGGTCAGGGTGACGAAGTGGGCTTCGGCGCCGCCGTTCTCGCGGCTGGTGCCGGCGAACAGGAATTTCATCCGCGCCTGTCCTCGTAGCCGGTGAATGCGCGCCACGCGAACTGCGGCAGGATGTGGCTGCGCGCCACCGCCACGCGCGGCAGTCGCCACAGGTCGCCGCCCGCTTGTGCGCGGCCGCGCCGGATCGTGGTGGCAGCCGCGTAGCCGGCTTCGCGCGTGGCGGCGACCACGCGGTCGTCGTGATCGCCGTAGGGGTAGCAGAACTGCGTCACCGGCGCGCCGGTCAGGTCCTCCAGGTCATGCTTGTTGCCGGTGATCTCGTCGCGCAGTTGCGCATCGCTGCATTGGCGAAGGCGGGGATGCGTGCGCGTGTGCGCGCCCACCTCCATGCCGCCGGCGTGCCAGGCACGCAGTTGCGCGGCGTCCATCATCGGCTTGCGTACGCCGAGCTTGGCGTCGTCCCAGTCGTTGTAGCGGCCCAGTGCGCCGCTCACCGCGTAGCAGGTGGCGCTGAAGCCGTGGCGCTGCAATACCGGCAGGGCGTTCGTCAGGTTGTCGGCGTAGCCGTCGTCCAGCGTGATCGCCACGACGCGACCCTGCCGCTCGCCGCGCAGGTACGGCATCGCCGCGCTCATCGACAGGCCGGCGTAGCCGAGCCGCTTCAGCAGCGCCATCTGGCGCGCGAACGAACGCGGATGCACGTACAGGCTGCGCCAGCGCGCGAGTTCCTGCGGCACCGGCGCGATGTTGTGGTACATCAGGATGGGGACGGGGGCGGCCATGGCGCGCATGGTGCGAACGCCGCCTTTGCGCCAGCTTTCAATGACGCTGGACAGGTGCGCCGGTTTTTGGCGCCGTTGAACGAGCGTTCAGCGTCTCAGTACACGGGCGGCATGCCCGGCGGGCGGGTCTTGAAGCGCTTGTGCACCCAGAGGTATTGCTCGGGTGCCTCGCGCACCATCTGCTCGATGCAGGCGTTGATGCGTGCGGTGTCGTCCAGCGTGCTTGCCCCGGGAAAATCGCCCAGCGGCGCACCGAGGCGCAGGACGTAGCCCCTGCCGCCGGGCAGGCGCCGGTGGGAGAACGGGATCACCGCCGCGCCGGACAGTCGTGCCAGGTGATGCGTCGCGGTGATGGTGGCGGCAGGCACGCCGAAGAACGGCACGAACACGTTGTCCTTGCTGCGCATGTCCTGGTCGGGCGCGTACCACAGCGTGCCGCCCGCGCGCAGGTACTTCACCGTGCCGCGGATGTCGTCCTTGTCGAACATCGCGTCGGCGTAGCCGAGGCGCGCACGCAGCACCACCCATTCGAACACCGTCGAATCCATCCGGCGGTACATGCCGGCGATGCGGATGCGCTGCGAGACCAGCCGCGCGCACAGTTCGAGATGCGAGAAGTGGCCGCCCACCAGCAGCACGCCGCGGCCTTGTGCGCGGGCGGCTTCGAGATGCTCCAGCCCCTCGATCGTCAGCGGCACGCGTTCGATGGCGCGGTCGGAACCCAGCCAACCCAGCGCGAATTCCATCAGCATCAGGCCGATGTCGCGCAGATGGCCGTCGACCAGCGCGGCCCGTGCCCCCGCGTCGAGTTCCGGAAAGCACAGCGCGATGTTGGTCGCTGCCACCGGGCGACGTGCGGACGGCACGCGCGCGATCAGTGCCCCGAGCGCCCGCCCCAACGCCATCAGTGCGCGATACGGCAGCAGCGCCACCAGCCGGATCACGCCCACGCCCAGCCATGCCGGCCAGTGGCGCGGCGCGAGCAGGGGGCGGTGGAAGTCGGGGCGCGGGGTGCCGGGCATCCGCGGCATTGTAATGGACGAGCCGGGGGCGCATGGCCGCTCCCGTATACTCGTGCGCTGTTACCGGAGCCCGCCGTTGCGTTATCTCTACACCCTCGCGATGTATCTGGTGACGCCGTTGATCGTGCTGCGGCTGGCGCTGCGCGGATTCCGCTCGCGGCCGTACTACTGGCGCTGGGCCGAGCGCTTCGGTTTCTTCAAGGCGCCGCTGAACCTGCGCGACAGCCTGTGGGTGCATGCAGTGTCGGTGGGCGAGGTGAACGCGGCCGAGCCGCTGATCAAGGCGCTGCAGCGCGACCATCCCGACACGCCGCTGGTGGTGACCACCGTGACGCCCACTGGCACCGCGCGCGTGCGCCAGCTGTTCGGCGGCAGCGTGTTCCACATCTACCTGCCCTACGACCTGCCGTATGCGGTGCACCGTTTCCTCCGCGGCGTGCGGCCGCGGCTGGCGCTGATCGTGGAGACCGAGATCTGGCCGAACCTGTATTTCGCCTGCCGCCGCCGCGGCATTCCGCTGATGATCGTCAATGCGCGCTTGTCCGAACGCTCGCTGCGCGGCTACCAGCCGCGGCCGCTGCGCGGCATGGTGCGCGCGGCGCTGGGTTGCGTGAGCCTGGTCGCCGCGCAGTCGCGTGCCGATGCGGCGCGTTATCGCCTGATCGGTGCACCGGCCGAGCGCGTGCTGGTATGCGGGAATCTCAAGTACGACATGCCGGTGCCGCAGGACGCACTGGCGGCCGGTGCGCGACTGCGCGGGCACTGGGGCGCGCGGCGGCCGGTGTGGATCGCGGCGAGTACCCACGAGGGCGAGGAGCAGGCCGTGCTGGAGGCGCACCTCGCGGTGCTCAAGCGCCTGCCCGACGCGTTGCTGCTGATCGCGCCGCGCCATCCCGAGCGCTTCCGGCCGGTGGAGCACGCCGTGCGCAGCCTGGGTTTCGCCATCGGCACCTACAGCGCCGACGCCGCACCCGTGCCATCGAACCAGGTCTTCGTGATCGACGCGATGGGCCAGCTGATGCCGTTCTACGCCGCGGCGGGGCTGGCCTTCGTGGGCGGCAGCCTGGTGCCGATCGGTGGCCACAACGTGCTGGAGCCGGCCGCGCTGTGCACGCCGGTGCTGGTGGGGCCGCATACCTTCAACTTCGAGGAGATCACCGCCAGCCTGATCGAGCATGGCGGTGCATTGCGCGTGCCGGACAGCGGATCGCTGGGCGGGGCGGTGCTCGGCCTGCTGCGGGATGATGCGCGCCGCCGCGAAATGGGGCAGGCCGCGCAACAGGTGTTCGAGCGCGAGCGCGGCGCGGTGGGGCGGCTGATGCAGCTGATCGACGCGCAGTTGCGGAAATGACCGGGTGCCGAAAAGACGACGGCCGGGCATGTGCCCGGCCGTCGTCATCCGTGCCTGCGGCAGCGCTCACTGCAGCAGCGCGTTGATGTCCTGCAGGTCGCTGAGGCTGGCGGTGCCGGCGCTCTGCTTCAGCAGCAGGCGGTTGAGCACCAGCTGGTGGCGTGCCTGCGAGTAGCTGCTTTCCGCCTGGGTCAGGGTCTGGATCGCCAGCAGCACGTTGACCATGGTCTGCGTGCCCACCTCGAAGCCCGCGCGGGTGGCGTCCAGCGCCTTCTGCGCCGAATCCACCGCGGCCTTGCCCGATTCCACCTGGCTGACGCCGGCCAGCACGGAGCGGTAGTAGTTCAGCGCGCTCGCCTTCACCTGGCGGCGCTCGATTTCCATCGAGTCCTGCGCGGCATCGCGGTTGTAGATGGACTGGCGCACCTGCGACTGGGTGAGGCCGCCGGAGAAGATCGGCACGTTGAGGGTGAGCCCGATCGTGGTCGAGGACGGCGTATTGGAGTGGATCGCCGCGTCTTCGTACCAGCTCGCGCTCTTGCCGTAGCTGACGTTGGCGGTGATCGTGGGCAGGTGGCCGGCGCGCGCCGCGGTGACGTTGTGCTCGGCGGCCTGCACGTTCTGCTCCTGTGCGAGCAGGTTGGGGTTGTTGGCCAGCGCCTGCTTGACCCAGGCGTCCGGATCGGACGGGTCGGGAGCACCCATCGGCAGCTCGTCGCGCAGCTTCTTCAGCGCGCCGGTGGGCTTGCCGGTGATCTGGCTCAGCGCCTCGCGGTCGTTGTCCAGCGTGTTCTGCGCGGAGATGGTCTGCGCCTTGGCGCCTTCGTAGTAGCTCTTGGCCTGGTAGACGTCGGTGATCGCCGACAGGCCCACCTTGTAGCGCTGGTTGGACTGCTCGTACTGCTGCTTGTACGCGTCCTCGTTGGCCTTGGCGAAGGTGAGCTGGTCCTCGTCGGTGAGCACCGTGAAGTAGGCGGTGGCGACGCGCACGAACAGGTTCTGCAGCGCGGCCTGGTACAGCTCGTCCTGCGCGTTCGCCGAGGAGTGCGCCGCCTTGAGGTTGGCGTACTTGCTGAAGTCGAACACGGTCTGGCTGAGGTTGGCGTTGAGGCTGCGCGTGCGGCTGTGGCCGAACGTGCTGGTGTTGATGAACTGGTTGGGGTTGTTCGGATCCTGGATGCGTTCGTTGCCGCCACCCGTGGTCTGGCTCAGCGAAAGGCTGCCGTTGATTTGCGGCAACAGCAGCGCGCGCGCCTGGTTGACCCCTTCGCCGGTGGCGAGGCGGGTGGCGTCGGCCTGCGCCAGCACCGGATCGTTGGCGCGTGCCTCGCGATAGGCATCCAGCAGGTCTTCGCCATGGCTGGGCAGCGAGACAGCGGCCAGGGTCAATGCCAGGGTGAGCAGCTTCAAACGCATGGGTTGCCTCGTGGGGAAAGTCGATGTCGGTCGGTGGGCATTCAGAACACGAAACGCGGTGCTGGCGCGGCGTGGGTGAGGTAGGGCAGGTCGGTCTCGAACAGGCTTTCCTCGCGCTGGCGGCCCTCGCCCTCGCGGACGATCAGCACGGCCTGCTGCGCGGGCGATGCGCCGTGGATCACCAGCAGGCGGCCACCGGGCTTCAGCCAGCCCAGCCAGCGCGCCGGCGTCTCGGCCACCGCACCGGTGGCGACCACGGCGTCGAACAAGCCGTCCGGCTGCCAGCCGAGCACGGCCTCGCCGGTGTGGAGCCGCGCATTCGTCACGCCGGCGGCCTGCAGGCGCTGGCCGGCGGTCGCGGTGAAGTCGGCATGGATGTCGACGCTGACGACCTCGGCCGAGAGTCCGGCAAGGCAGGCAGTGAGGAAGCCCGAGCCGGTGCCGATCTCCAGCACGCGGTCGCTGGCCTTGAGTTCCAGCGCCTGCAGCGCGCGACCTTCCAGCACCGGCTTCATCATCACCTCGCCGTGGCCCAGTGGCAGGCAGAGGTCGGCAAAGGCGATCTGGCGATGCTCGGGTGCCACGAAATCCTCGCGCCGCACGCGGCCGAGGATCTCCAGCACGCGGCCGTCCAGCACTTCCCAGGGACGCACCTGGTTTTCCACCATGTTCGTCCGCGCCTGCTCGAAGTTCATCGCCATGTCTGCCAAGGTTCCGTGAGTGTCGAAAAAAGACCTGAAAGCATAAGGGCTTGGCCTCGCCTCGACAATGACTAGACTGCGGCCCGCGCGGTGTGTCACGAAGTGCCGGAAGTCACCGAGATGCGCTGACGCAAGTCATGCCCGGGGCGGTGTCCGCGGACACTTCGGCCGCCCCTCGACTGGAAATAATTGAACCAGTGCGTATAATAAAGTCCATGTACCGTTTTGGGAAGGCTTAGCCATGAGCAGCATCTCGCCAGTGAGGTCGCAGGGACCAGGGCGACCGAAGGACCTGGAGAAACGCGCGGCCATTCTTGCCGCGGCCAAGGCCCTGTTCATCCGCAACGCCTTCGCCGGCACCAGCATGGACGCGATCGCCGCCGAGGCCGGGGTTTCCAAGCTCACCGTCTACAGCCATTTCGGCGACAAGGACAACCTGTTCCGCGAGGTGATCCGCGCGCGCATCGAGGACCTGCTGCCGGAAAACACCTACGACCACGACCCGCAGGCCCCGATCGAGCAGACCCTGCTGCGCGTGGCGCTGATCCACGCCCGACTCGACTGCGACCAGGAAACCGTGGGCACCTTCCGCGCCATCCTCGGCGACTGCCGCCAGGGCAACCCGCGTTTCGGCCGCCTGCTGTGGGAAGAAGGCACCCTGCGCACACATGGCCTGATGGAACGCCTGCTGCAGCAGGCGATCGACGCCGGCCAGCTCGCCATCGACGACGTGCCGCGCGCCTGCGTGCAGTTCTTCGCGCTGATCAAGGGCGACCTGTTCATGCGCCGCATGTTCGGCTGCGTGGACTGCAGCGAGAGCTACGCCGCCGAGATCGAGGCCACCGCCCGTGCCGGCGTGACGACTTTCCTCCGTGCCTACGCGCCGCGCTGAACCGCGTCGCACGGGTTGCACTCGCGGCCGATCCCCCTTCGTGCTTGAATAGCCGCTCCAGAAGCGGGGGTGCCGGCGCAACGGTCGGCTGAGAGAGTCCCTTCGAACCTGATCCGGTTAGCACCGGTGTAGGGAGCTTCGCCGCACGGTGTCTTGCTTGCGTGCGTCCGGCGCCGCTGCTTCAGTTACCTCATGCGAATCCCTTCGCAAGAGCCCGCACGCCCCTGTGCGGACTCCTCATCAGAAGCCGCAGACCCAAGCCAAGCCGGAACCCCAGCCGATGAATGCCCAGCTCTCCGATCTCGCGCGCGCAGCGCAGGAACTCTCCGAAGCCGTCACCCGGCCGATTCCCGGCTCGCGCAAGACCCACGTGGCTGGCAGCCGCGCCGACCTGCGCGTGCCGCTGCGCGAGATCGCGCAGGCCGACACGCCGGCGATGTTCGGCGTGGAGAAGAATCCCGCCATCACCGTCTACGACACTTCCGGTCCGTATACCGATCCGGATTACCAGGTGGACCTGGCCGCCGGCCTGCCGGCGTTGCGCGCGGCCTGGATCGCCGAGCGCGGCGACACCGAGGCGCTGGACGGGCGCAGTTCCGAGTTCGGCCGCCGCCACGCAAGCGCGCCGGAGCTGGCCGCGATCCGCTTCCCGCAGCTGCCCGTGCCGCGCCGCGCCAAGGCTGGCGCCAACGTCACCCAGATGCACTACGCGCGCCTGGGGCAAGTGACGCCGGAGATGGAATTCATCGCGATCCGCGAGAACCAGCGCATCGAGGCGCTGGGCGACAGCGCGCTGCGCGTGCAGCATCCGGGGCAATCCTTCGGTGCGGCGATCCCGCGCATCATCACCCCGGAATTCGTGCGCGACGAAGTGGCGCGCGGCCGCGCCATCATCCCCGCCAACATCAACCACCCGGAAAGCGAGCCGATGATCATCGGCCGCAACTTCCTCACCAAGATCAACGCGAACATCGGCAACTCGGCGGTGACCTCGTCCATCGCGGAAGAAGTCGAGAAGATGGTGTGGTCGATCCGCTGGGGCGGCGACACGGTGATGGATCTTTCCACCGGCAAGCACATCCACGAGACGCGCGAATGGATCCTGCGCAACTCGCCGGTGCCGATCGGCACGGTGCCGATCTACCAGGCGCTGGAGAAGGTGGGTGGCGTGGCCGAGGAGCTGACCTGGGAGCTGTTCCGCGACACGCTGATCGAGCAGGCCGAGCAGGGCGTGGACTACTTCACCATCCACGCCGGCGTGCTGCTGCGCTTCGTGCCGCTCACCGCCAAGCGCGTCACCGGCATCGTCTCGCGCGGCGGTTCGATCATGGCGAAGTGGTGCCTGGCGCACCACCGGGAAAACTTCCTCTACACGCACTTCGAGGACATCTGCGAGATCATGAAGGCCTACGACGTGTCCTTCAGCCTCGGCGACGGCCTGCGCCCCGGCTGCGTGGCCGACGCCAACGATGCCGCGCAGTTCGGCGAACTGGACACGCTGGGCGAGCTGACCCGGATCGCGTGGAAGCACGACGTGCAGACCATGATCGAAGGCCCAGGCCACGTGCCGATGCAGCTGATCAAGGAGAACATGGACCGCCAGCTGGAGAAGTGCGGCGAGGCGCCGTTCTACACGCTGGGGCCGCTCACCACCGATATCGCGCCGGGCTACGACCACATCACCAGCGCGATCGGCGCGGCGATGATCGGCTGGTTCGGCACCGCCATGCTCTGCTACGTGACGCCGAAGGAACACCTCGGCCTGCCGAACAAGCAGGACGTGCGCGACGGCATCATCGCCTACAAGATCGCCGCGCACGCGGCCGATCTCGCCAAGGGCCATCCGGGCGCGCAGGTGCGCGACAACGCGCTGAGCAAGGCGCGCTTCGAGTTCCGCTGGGACGACCAGTTCAACCTCGGCCTCGACCCGGAGAAGGCCAAGGAATTCCACGACGAGACGCTGCCCAAGGACGCGCACAAGTCCGCGCACTTCTGCTCCATGTGCGGCCCCAAGTTCTGCTCGATGAAGATCACCCAGGACGTGCGCGACTACGCCGCCGAGCACGGTACCGGCGAAGCCGAGGCGCTGGCCGAAGGCATGGCCGAGAAGGCCGCCGAATTCCGCGCGCAGGGTGCCGAGGTGTATCGCAAGGCCTGACTCGCATGTGCATGGGTCTGAAAGAGCCGGGCGATGTCTTCACCCGGCTTTTTCATGCAGCTGCCTAGGCTGGAGAACCATGCCCGTTGCGGGCAGCGATCAGCCACAGGAGCCAGCCATGTCCAAAGCCAAGCCCTTCGTCAGTGACATCGAGGCCATCCGCAAGCGTGCGCGCCAGGACATCGACAAGGGCGCGATGACCGCCGGCTACAAGGCCGACCGCGGGACGGTGGTGAAGCTGCTCAACCACGCGCTGGCCACCGAGATCGTCTGCGTGCTGCGTTACAAGTACCACTACTACATGGCCTCGGGCATCCACGCGCAGGCGATCAAGCAGGAGTTCCTGCAGCACGCCAACGAGGAGCAGGGCCACGCCGACCAGATCGCCGAGCGCATCACCCAGCTCGACGGCAAGCCCGACCTGTCGCCCGAGGGCCTGCTCACGCGCAGCCATTCCGACTACGTGGAAGGCGAGGACATCGTGGACATGATCAAGGAGGACCTGGTCGCCGAGCGCATCGCCATCGACAGCTACCGCGAGATGATCGACTACGTGGGCGGCGCCGACCCCACCACCCGCCGCGTGCTGGAAAGCATCCTGGCGATGGAGGAGGAGCATGCCGAGGACATGAACACCCTGCTGGAACAGCTGGGCAAGAAGGGCGAGCCGGCGAAGCCGGCGCCTGCGCACGGTGGCCGCGCGGAAGGGAAGAAGGGCGGACGCAAGCGCGGCTGATCGCCGCGCCGGGCGAGCCCCCCCGCGGGTCGGCCATGCGCCGGCCCGCGGCGCATCACCAGCCGGCCAACACCAGCTTGCCGATGCTGCTGCCCGATTCCAGCCGGCGATGCGCCTCGCGCAGGTTCGCGGCGTTGATCGGCGACAGCGTGTCGCGACGGATGTTCTTCAGTTCCCCGGCATCGATCAATTGCGCCACGCGGGCGAGGATGCGCCCCTGCTCGCCCATGTCCGGCGTGCGGAAGCGCGGGCGCGCGAACATCATTTCCCAATGGATGCCGATGCACTTGGCCTTGTACGGGTCGCCGATCTTCAGCGCGCCCTTCGGCTCCACGATCAGGCCGACGTGGCCTTGCGGCGCCAGCAGTTCGCCCAGCGCGTCCCAGTAGCGGTCGGTGTCGGCGAGGTTGAGTGCGGCATCGGCCTGCGCGAAACCCAGTGCGGCGAGCTGCGGGCCCAGCGGCTCGCGGTGGTCGACCACGTGCTGCGCGCCCATCGCGCGGCACCAGTCGGCGCTTTCGGGACGCGAGGCAGTGGCGATCACGCTGAAGCCCGCGCGCCGCGCCAACTGGATCGCGATCGAACCCACGCCGCCCGCGCCGGCGATCACCAGCAGCGACTTGCCCTCGCCGCCGTGTTCGCTGTCGAACGGCATGCGCTGGAACAGCAGCTCCCACGCGGTGATCGCCACCAGCGGCAGCGCGGCGGCATCGGCGAAATCCAGCGGGCGCGGCATCGCCGCGGCGAGCCGCGCATCGACCAGCTGGAATTCGGCGTTGCTGCCCGCGCGCGTGACGTCGCCGGCGTAGTAGACGCGGTCGCCGGGCTGGAACCCCGGTGCTTCGGCGCCGACCGCTTCGACCACGCCCGCGGCATCGTAGCCCAGCACCTTGGGTTGCGCTTCCACCTGTGGCTTGGGCGAGCGCAGCTTGGTGTCGACCGGGTTCACCGACACGGCCTCCACGCGCACCAGCAGGTCGTGCGCGCCTGGCACGGGTTTCGGCAACTCCACGTCCTGCAGCGATGCGGGATCGGCTATGGGCAGGTAGCGGGTGAGGGCGACGGCTTTCATGCTTTCGGCTCCATGGGGACGGGGTGGGCAGCCACCGGCGGCGGATTGCGCTCGGCGAACATGCCGTTCCAGTAAGGGTAGTGCGGATAGGGCGGCACCACCGCACTGGCGGCATCGAGCGCGGCGACCTGCGCGGGCGCGAGGTTCCAGCCGACGGCGCCGAGGTTGTCGATGAGCTGGGCCTCGTTGCGTGCGCCGATCAGCACGCTGGATACGGTCGGTCGCTGCAGCAGCCAGTTGATCGCCACCTGCGGCACGCTCCTGCCGGTTTCCGCGGCGACGCTTTCCAGCGCATCGATCACGCGATGCAAGCGCTCCCCGTCGACCGGCGGCGCGAAGCCGGCGGTGTCGTGCAGGCGGCTGCCGGCAGGCGGCGGCTGGCCGCGACGGATCTTGCCGGTGAGCCGACCCCAGCCCAGCGGGCTCCACACGATGGCGCCGAGGCCCTGGTCCTGGCTTGCCGGCATCAGATCCCATTCGTAGTCGCGGCCGATCAGCGAGTAGTAGCTCTGGTTGGCCACGAAGCGCGCACGGCCGTGACGTTCGGCAGCGGCCTGCGATTTCACGATCTGCCAGCCCGAGTAGTTCGACACGCCGAGGTAGCGCAGCTTGCCCGCGCGCACCAGGTCATCCAGCGTGGACATCACCTCGTCCACCGGCGTCATCGCGTCGAAGTGGTGCAGTTGCAGCAGGTCGATCCAGTCCGTGCCCAGGCGCTTCAGTGCGCGGTCCACGCCGGCGACCAGGTGGTGGCGCGAGGCGCCCACGTCATTCGGACCATCGCCGCTGCGCAGGGTGAGCTTGGTGGAGAGGATGGCGTGCTCGCGCCGGCCCTTCAGCGCGGCGCCGAGGATCTCCTCGGAAGCGCCGTCCGAATAGACGTCCGCGCTGTCGAACAGGTTGGCGCCGGCGTCGAGGCAGATGTCGACCAGGCGCTTCGCCTCGGCCACGCCGGTGCTGCCCAGGCGCTGAACAACGGGCCCCGGCCGCCGAAGGTGCCGGTGCCGAAGCCGAGCGCGGGCACCTTGAAGCCCGAGCGACCGAGAAAGCGGTATTCCATGACGAAGCTCCGAAGATGGGGAGGAGGGATCAGGCCTGAGGGCAGGGCACGGCAGCCTGCGAAGCGCGATGGCCGCGCAGCGCCCAGGCAGCCAAGACGATGCCGACGACAGTCACCAGTGCCGCGATCCATGGCAACGCGACGAGGCCGGCGCCGCGCGCCACGGCTTCGCTGCCCAGCCACGCGCCCAGCGCGTTGGCGAGGTTGAACGCGCCGATGTTGAGGCTGGATGCGAGGCTCGGGGCGTCGCCAGCGCGGCGCAGTATCCACATCTGCAATGGCGCCACCGTGGCGAACATCGCCATGCCGAGCAGGCCGGTGAACAGCACCATCGTCCAGCGCGCATGCATCGCGAAGCCGAACGCCACCAGCACCACGGCCAATGCCGCCAATGTGCCGACCATGGCGTTGGCGAGGTTGCGGTCCGCCAGTTTGCCGCCCAGCGGATTGCCGATGGCCATGCCCAGGCCGAACACCAGCAGGACCGGCGACACCATCGCATCGCCGAAGCCGGTGACGCGGGTGAGCAGCGGCTCGATGAAGGTATAGACCACGAACACGCCGGCGAAGCCGGACACCGTGGTGGCGAGGCCAATCAGCACCGGCGCACCCGCGATGGCGTGCAGTTCCGTCCCCAGCGATACCGGCGCGACGTCGTCGTGCGTGTCCGGCAACCACATGGCCAGTGCCGCCACCGCCAGCACGCCGATGGCGGTGATCGCCCAGAACGCCGCGTGCCAGCCATGGTGCAGGCCCAGCCATGCGCACACCGGCACGCCGACCAGCGTGGCCAGCGCGAGGCCGTTGAACATGGTGGCGATGGCCGAAGCCCGGCGCTGCTCCGGCACCAGCGAGGTGGCCACCACCGAGCCCACGCCGAAGAAGGTGCCATGGGCCAGCGAAGCGAGCACGCGCGCAGCCATCAGTGCGGCATAGCTGGTCGCCAGGGCGCAGGCGAGGTTGCCCAGGGTGAAGATGGCCATCAATCCCAGCAGTACGGCCTTGCGCGGCAGCCGGCGCGTGGCCAGCGTGATCGCGGGCGCGCCCACGAACACGCCGAAGGCATAGCCGGAGATCAGCAGGCCTGCCGTGGCGATGCTTACGCCGAGGCTGGCGGACACCTGCTGCAGCAGGCCCATGATGACGAATTCGGTGGTGCCGATGCCGAAGGCGCCGACGGCCAGCGCGTACAACGCCGGCGGAGTGCGGGTGGGGGCCATGCGGATGATTCTGTGCGGTGGAATGCGTGCAGTCTGGGCACTTGCACTGTCAGCGGAAACCACCAAGATGGCGATTCATTTTCAATGAATCATTGAAAGCCATGGACCGCCTCGACGACCTCGCCCTGTTCCTGCGCGTGCTGGACCAGGGCTCGATCAGCGCCGCCGCGCGCAGCCTCGATCTCTCGGTGGCGGTCGCCAGCCAGCGTTTGCAGCGGCTGGAGCGCGGCCTGGGCGTGCGCCTGCTGCAGCGGACCACGCGCCGCCTGCACCCCACGCCGGAGGGCCGCCTGCTGGCCGAGCAGGGCCGGGCGCTGGTGGAGGATCTCGATGCGCTCACCGCGGGCCTGAGCCAGAGCGCCGGCGACGTGACCGGCACGCTGCGCGTGACCATGTCGGCGGCCTTCGGTCGCGAATACATCTCGGCGCTGCTGCCCGAGTTCCTGGCGCGCCACCCGAAGCTGCGCCTGTTCGCCCACCTCAGCGACGAGATGGTGGACGTGGTGGGCGCGGGTTACGACCTCGCCATCCGCATTGGCGCCTTGAACGATTCCAGCCTGGTCGCGCGCAAGCTGGCCGCGAACCGGCGCGTGTTGTGCGCCTCGCCCGGCTACCTGCGCCGGCATGGACGCCCGCGCACGCCCGCCGAGCTGGCGCGGCACGAGTGCGTGTTGTTGTCCGGCCAGGACGTATGGCGTTTCATCGACCGCCGCGGCCACGAACACGCGGTGCGCGTGCAGGGGCGTTTCGAAACCACGCTGGGCGAAGCGGTGCGCGATGCCGCGTTGGCCGGGCAAGGCATCGCCGTGCATTCGTTGTGGCACGTGCACGAGGCACTCGCGGCGGGCCGGCTGGAAGTGGTGTTGCCCGGTTACGCGCTGCCCGAAAGCGGCATCTGGGCGGTGACGCCGCAGCGCCGGCTGGTGCCGCCGCGCGTGCGCGCCTTCGTGGACTTCCTGGTCGAAAAACTGGGCGATCCGCCACCGTGGGAGCGTGGCAGGGTGGCCGCGACGCGCAAGCCGCGCGCGCGGGCAGGTTGAGCACGGACATGAAAACGGCGCGTCGCTGCGAGGCGACGCGCCGTTTTCGTGCATGCGTTCAGGCCTTGGCTGCCTCGTAGCGCGCGATGCCGGCGGTGATCTCGGCCTTCGCCGAATCGGCGCCTTCCCAGCCTTCCACCTTCACCCACTTGCCCTGCTCGAGGTCCTTGTAGTGCTCGAAGAAGTGGCCGATGCGCTGCAGCCAGTGCGCCGACACGCCCTTCATGTCGCTGATGTGGGCGTAGCCCGGGAACACCTTGGGCGAAGGGATCACCACCAGCTTCTCGTCGCTGCCGGCCTCGTCGGTCATCTTCAGCATGCCGACCGGATGGCAGCGGATCACCGAGCCCACGGTCAGCGGCAGCGGCAGGATCACCAGCGCGTCCAGCGGGTCGCCGTCGCCGCCCAGCGTGCCCGGCACGTAGCCGTAGTTGCACGGATAGCGCATCGGCGTGGACAGGATGCGGTCGACGAAGATCGCGCCGGAGTCCTTGTCCACCTCGTACTTGACCGGCTCGGCATCCTTGGGGATTTCGATGATGACGTTGATTTCGTCCGGCACGTTGCGGCCGGCAGGGACCAGGTGCAAACCCATGGGGATGTCCTTGCGCGTGTTTCGAGGGGGAGAAAGCCCGCAAGGATACGGCAAAAGGCTGCTGCGATGCAGCGGCGGACACTGAATGCCGGGACCCGGGAAGGACGGTCCCGCGGCCGGGATGCCCCTGCAAGCAGGCAAGGAAGATGCGGGTTTTCGCTCAATACGGCCTTTCGCGCAGCCACTTGGTGGCGATCCACTTCTCGCCGCGCTGCACCGGCAGGCCGGCGTGCAGCGAGCTGGCGTCGCCTGCCTCGTAGGCGAAATAGACGGCCGAACCGCGCAGCGCGGTGACGGTGAGCCCCACCTCGGGGAAGGCGGTGCCGCCGCCGGCCTCGGGCGTGTTGAGGTACATCACCACGCTGGCGATGCGCTGGCCGCCGCGCGCGGTGATCGTGGCATAGCCGGGCTGCTCCGGATCGAACCAGTCGTAATGCGGCTGGTATTCCTGCCCGGGCAGGTAGTGCAGGATCTGCAGTCCTTCGCCATGGCTCACCGGGATATCGAGCAGTTCGGCGATGCGCTGTTCGAGCCGCGCCACCAGCGGCAACTCGCCCAGCTTGAAGAACATGCCCACGCTGGTGCGCCGGTGATCCACCTGCTGGCCACCGGTTGCGTTCACGGTGAGCGCGCGAGCCAGGTGCGGGGTGGCCAGCGCGATCAGCTCCTCGCATTCCTCGCCTGACAGCAAGTCGTCGAGTACGCGCAGTGCAGGCTTGTCCATGCTGAGCGCAACCTTCACTTTGCGGTCGCCCGCTTCCGCCAGCGGTGCGGCGGGGTGCCTCGTGCGGCGCACGAGCGGTGCATCGGCATCCGCGAGCACGGCCGCCGGCGGCAGCTCCAGCACTTCCGCCACGATGGAGCGGCTGCGCTGCGGATCGTAGCCATGCGCACGCATCAGTTCGGCCACGGTCTGCGGACTGTGCCCGGCGTGGCTGGTGGCGAGTATCCATTCGCGCAGTTCGGGGCTGATGGCGGGGCGTGTGTTCATGGGGCAAGCGGGGCTTGTAGGCTCGCCCAAGCTTACTTCACGAGACCCGAAACGACGCGGGCCGGCGCAAGGCCGGCCCGCGTGCGCTCCTGGTCGAAGCGGCTTACTTCAGCTTGTCCCACAGGAAGTCGTACACCATCGCGTGCATGTGCGCGGACTGCTTGTTGTCCGCACCGGCGCCGTGGCCACCTTCCAGGTTCTCGTAGAACCAGACGTCGGGGATGCCCATGCCTTCCATCTTCGCGGCCATCTTGCGCGCCTGCGCAGGGCCCACGCGGTCGTCGCTGGTGGTGGTGTAGAACAGCACCGGCGGGTAGTGCGTGCCCTTGTGCACGTTCTGGTAGGGCGAGAAGGTCTTGATGAAGGCCCACTGCTTCGGGTCGTCGGGGTTGCCGTATTCGGCGATCCACGAGGCGCCGGCGTCGAGGTGGACGTAGCGCTTCATGTCGAGCAGGGGCACCTCGCAGGCGATCGCGCCGAACAGCTGCGGGTACTGGGTGAGCATGTTGCCCATCAGCAGGCCGCCGTTGCTGCCGCCTTCGGCGCCGAGGTGCTTGGCGGAGGTGACGCCGCGCTTCACCAGATCCTCCGCCACTGCGGCGAAGTCCTGGTAGGCCTTGGGCCGGTTGGCCTGCAGCGCGGCCTGGTGCCATGCCGGGCCGTATTCGCCGCCACCGCGGATGTTGGCGATCACGTACACGCCGCCGCGATCCAGCCAGGCACGGCCGACCGAGCCGGAATAGAAGGGCTGCAGCGAGACCTCGAAGCCGCCGTAGCCGTACAGCAGGGTGCGGTTCGAGCCGTCGAGCTTCAGGTCCTTCGGAGCGATCTCGAAATAGGGCACGCGGGTGCCGTCCTGCGAGGTGACGAAGTGCTGGCTCATGCTGAACCTGGAGGCGTCGAAGAAGGCGGGCTGCTGCTTGATCGTCTCGGCCTTGTCCTGGCCCAGCACGCCGCGTTCCAGCGAGGGTGGGGTGAGGAAGCCGGTGACGGTGAGCCAGTACTCGTCGCTGTGGTCGGGATCGGTGTCGAGCACTTCTACCGTGCTCATCGCCGGTGCGCCTGGTATGGCTTTGCGCTGCCAGGCGCCGGCGGTTGCGGAATTTCCGGGGGGCGTCAGCACTTCCAGCCGGCTCTGCACGTCGTGCAGTTCGTCGAGGATGAGGTGGTGCCGGGTCCACGCGTAGTTGGAGAGCGCGGTGTGCGCATCGGGCTGGAACAGCACGGTGAACGCACGCTTGCCGGCGATGAAGTCGTCGAACCTGGTGGCGATCAGCGCACCGTTGGGGTAGGTGGTGCCGCCCACCGTCCACGGCGAGCGCAGCGTCACCAGCAGCCACTCGCGGTGCGCATCGGCGCTGGCGTCGCTGGGCACGTCCAGCTTCACCAGCCTGCCCTCCTTGCGCAGGTAGGTCTCGCTGTGGAAGAAGTCGGTGGCCACCTGCACGAAGTCGCGCTCGAAACCGGGCGTGCGGTCATGGAAGGCGCTCACCGCGAGGTCGTCGGGCTTGCCCTCGTACACCGTGGCGGCCGCCGACAGCGGCGTGCCGCGCGTCCACTCCTTGGCGATGCGCGGGTAGCTGGACCTGGTCATCGTGCCGGGGCCGAAATCGGTGCCCACGTAGATGTGGTCCTGGTCGATCCAGCCCACCTGGGTCTTGGCGATCGGCAGCTCGAAGCCGCCTTTCACGAAGGATTGGGTGGCAGTGTCGAATTCGCGCACCTCCACCGCGTCGCCGCCGTCGGGCGACAGCGAGAGCAGGCAGCGCGTGTAGGCGGGTTTCAGGCAATCCGCTCCCTTGAACACCCAGCGCTTGCCCTCGGCCTTGTTCAGCGCGTCCACGTCCAGCAGGGTCTCCCACTTCGGGTCGGCCTTGCGGTACTCGTCCAGCGTGGTGCGGCGCCAGAGGCCGCGCGGGTGCGCCTTGTCCTGCCAGAAGTTGTAGAGGTACTCGCCCATGCGGCTCACGGAGGGGATGCGCGCGTCGGAATCGAGCACTTCGAGGATCTGGTTGCGGGTGCGCTCGAACCCGGACGAGCTGGCGTAGGCCTTCTCGGTGATCGCGTTCTGCTGCTTCACCCAATCCATCGCGCGTGCGCCGTGGGTGGCCTCCAGCCAGAGGTAGGGATCGTCGCTGGCGGCAGTCTGGTCGGTGGTCGCGGCGTAAACGGTGTTCATGCCGCCCAGTGTGACGCCCAGCGCGAGCGCCAGCCAGAGGGATGTCTTGGAAGTCATGGGTGCTCCTTGTCGGATGACCGTGTTCTGCGGTGAAGGCCCGAGTGTGGCGGGGCGGCACGACGCGTGCGTGTGGCTGAAGTCAGGTGCCCGAAATGCGGCAGGCCCCGCGAACGGGGCCTGTCGTCGTGCCGGATCCGATCAATGCAGCAGCGGGATGATCAGCAGCGCCACGATGTTGATGATCTTGATCAGCGGGTTCACCGCGGGGCCGGCGGTGTCCTTGTACGGATCGCCCACGGTGTCGCCGGTGACCGCCGCCTTGTGCGCCTCCGAACCCTTGCCGCCGTGGTGGCCGTCCTCGATGTACTTCTTGGCGTTGTCCCAGGCGCCGCCGCCGGTGGTCATCGAGATCGCCACGAACAGGCCGGTGACGATGGTGCCGATCAGCACGCCGCCCAGCGCCTTCGGGCCCAGCAGCAGGCCCACCACGATCGGCACGATCACCGGCAACAGCGAAGGCACGATCATTTCCCTGATCGCCGACTTGGTGAGCATGTCCACCGCGCGCGAGTAGTCCGGCTTGGCGGTGCCCTGCATGATGCCGGCGATGTCGCGGAACTGGCGGCGCACTTCCTCCACCACCGCGCCCGCCGCGCGGCCCACGGCTTCCATCGCCATCGCGCCGAACAGGTACGGGATCAGGCCGCCGATCAGCAGGCCGATGATCACCATGTGGTCGGACAGGTCGAAGCTCAGTGTCTGCGCCACGCCGCCGCTGGCGGCGGCCTTCATCTGCGCGGACACGTCGAGGTTGTGCGTGTAGTCGGCGAACAGCACCAGTGCCGCCAGCGCGGCCGAGCCGATCGCGTAGCCCTTGGTCACCGCCTTGGTGGTGTTGCCCACCGCGTCCAGCGGGTCGGTGACGCCGCGCACCTCCGGCGGCAGGTCGGCCATCTCGGCGATGCCGCCGGCGTTGTCGGTGATCGGGCCGTAGGCGTCCAGCGCCACGATCATGCCGGCCATCGACAGCATCGCGGTCGCCGCGATCGCGATGCCGTACAGGCCGCCCAGCGCGTAGGCACCCCAGATCGCCACGCAGATCGCCACCACCGGCAGGCCGGTGGCCTTCATCGAGATGCCGAGGCCCGCGATGATGTTGGTGCCGTGGCCGGTGGTGGAAGCCTGCGCGATGTGCTGCACCGGCTTGTAGTCGGTGCCGGTGTAGTACTCGGTGATCCACACGATCGCGCCGGTGAGCGCCAGGCCGATCAGCGAGCAGAACCACAGGTTCATCGCGCCGCCGTCGAAGCTCGCCATCATCTGCATGGTGATAGGGTAGAACGCGATCGCGGCCAGCACGCCCGACACGATCACGCCCTTGTACAGCGCGCCCATGATCGAGCCGCCCGCGCCCACCCGCACGAACAGCGTGCCGATGATCGAGGCGATGATCGACACCGCGCCCAGCAACAGCGGATACAGCACCGCGTCGCTGCCCGCGTTGCTCAGCGTGAGGCCGCCCAGCAGCATGGTGGCGATCACCGTCACCGCGTAGGTCTCGAACAGGTCGGCCGCCATGCCCGCGCAGTCGCCCACGTTGTCGCCCACGTTGTCGGCGATCACCGCGGGGTTGCGCGGGTCGTCCTCGGGGATGCCGGCTTCCACCTTGCCCACCAGGTCGGCACCCACGTCCGCACCCTTGGTGAAGATGCCGCCGCCGAGGCGCGCGAAGATCGAGATCAGCGAGCTGCCGAAGGCCAGGCCCACCAGCGCGTGCAGCGCGTGTTCGCTGGTGATCCCGCTGCGGTTGAGGATAAGCCAGTAGCCGGCCACGCCCAGCAGCGCCAGGCCCACCACCAGCATGCCGGTGATCGCGCCGCCGCGGAACGCCACGTTCATCGCCGCCGAGAGGCCTTGCCGCGCCGCCTCGGCGGTGCGCACGTTCGCGCGCACCGAGACGTTCATGCCGATGTAGCCGGCGGCGCCGGACAGCACTGCGCCGATCAAAAAGCCCACCGCGGTGGGCCAACTCAGGAAGAAACCGATCAACAGGAACAGCACCACGCCGACAATGCCGATCGTGCCGTACTGGCGGTTGAGGTAGGCGCGGGCACCCTCCTGCACCGCCGCGGCGATCTCCTGCATCCGTGCGTTGCCCGGCGACTGCGCCAGCACCCAACGCGCGGAGATCGCGCCATACAAAACTGCCACCACTGCACACGCGAGCACGATCCACCAGCCATACTGCTGCAGCATCGGAGCCTCCCCATGGGTTGTGGGCCGCCCGGAAGGGGCGGTCACGGGGAGTATAGGCAGAGCCCGGCGCGTATCCTGTTGTGCGGCGCAACGTTCCGTGGCCATCGGCGCCCCGGGGAAGTTTGCATCGGGGGCAGGAATCGAGCGATATCGGATTGTCCCTACACGCGAAGTGTGATGCGGCGACATTGTTCGATCGGGCGATGCGGGATACTTCCGCCAGTCCAAATCGGGGCGGGACAGCTCGATGCCACGCTTTTGCAACGCCATGCTTCCCATTGCATTCGTCTTGCTGACGACAGGATGCCAAGCCGCCATGTCCACCCAGGCCGACACCATTCAGCCGCCGCCGGAAACGCTTGCCGTGCCGTTGCGTTTCGCGAGGCACAACTTCGAGGCCTTTTGCTACAGCACGCTGAGTTGCAGGGTGATCTACAACGATCACGATTTCACACGGGATGCAGCCGACAAACCATCACCACCGCCACCCTCTCCGGATTACAAGAGCGCATGGCCCGGGGTTTTGTATGTAGGCATAGACAATTTTCCAGCGCCGGCCAAAGTGCAATGGACGTCGCTGGACGGCGTCAGACACGCGACCGAGGTGGATCTGGCCAAGGTCTTCAAGGACCAGTTGATCTGGCACAAGGTGCCAAAGTCCGATATGGCTGATTTCTACAGTGGTTCGGTGGCGGGCGAACCAAACATCTACCTCGAAGTGAAAGACCGCACTATCAACGTGTATATGGAGATGCTGATTCCCACCAAGAGCGAACAAATCCCGGGAAACAAGCTCAGTTACGGCCGGGATGATCTGTTCCTGGTATGGACGCACATCTACTGACCGGAGGCCATGGAATGAGTGGGGAAGACAGGCTCGATCCGGATGGGGTCCGCAACGACGGTGTGCCTTACTACGAGGCTGATGCGCGACGCCTGCAGAGTTACATCGATGCTCGCGCAGAGCTGTCGCGGTTTGACGCGCCCGTGTTCGTACATGCAGGCAATCCGCATGAGTATTTGTACGTCGCGTCGTTCGATGGCACGGGCAACGACAAGCTCAAGGATCCCGAGCACGAAACCAATATCGGAAAGATCGATGATCAGATCAAAGGATTGATGAAGGCCGGAGGAGAGCAGATCAGGGGCAGCTATGTTGCCGGTCCCGGCACGGAAGCCAACTTCATCGAGCGTACGTTCGATGGCATGGATGGACACACCTACGGTGCCCGCATCGAGGAACAGTACAAGCTGTTCATCGACCAGGCCTGGCGCTGGAAACAGGCAGATCCCGCGGCTGCGATCAGCGTGGCCGACATCGGCTTCAGCCGTGGCGGCGAACAGGCGGCAGGGTTTGCGCGCATCGTGCAGGAGCGCGGCATCCAGGACCCGATGGGTGCGCACTACACCTACGACAGCCACCACCGCATAACCCATGTGGAATACACCCGCCCGCCGCTGGTCGAGCCCGGCCAGGTGGCGCAGGCGGTGGGGTTGTTCGATCCGGTGGGCACGGGCGATCCGGTGAAGCACCATGATCGCCGGCTCCCGCCATCGGTGATCTCCGGTTTCCAGATCATCGCCACGGACGAGCGGCGCGGGCTGTTCAAGTCCGACCACATCATCGATCCCGGCATGACGGCGGATGGGCGTTTCCTGGGCGTGACCGTGGCTGGCGCGCACTCCGACGTCGGCGGCAGCTATCACCGCGACGGCCTGGCCATCCGCAGCGAAAATCTGATGGTTGATTACCTCAATGGGCTGAGCGACCAGCCGTTTCTCGGGCACCAAGCGGAGCCGGACGATCCGCGACTGGATGTGGTGCACCGCTCGGAAGACGGCACGCTGCTGTATCGGCTTGCGCCCAAGGTCGACCGGCTCGCACCGGGCGGGTACAACGAACTGCTGGTGCCCAGGTCGGA
Organism: Rhodanobacter geophilus; assembly: GCF_040812275.1. NCBI lineage: Bacteria > Pseudomonadati > Pseudomonadota > Gammaproteobacteria > Lysobacterales > Rhodanobacteraceae > Rhodanobacter > Rhodanobacter geophilus. The sequence continues at coordinate 63,477 of NZ_JBFOHL010000015.1, forward strand.
AGCGACGCGGGTGGCCGATCCGTTCAATGCCGAACCGCGCGACGAATCGCTGAACCGGCAATTCGAGCGGCAGCGCATCGATACGGGTGTGCGGCCGGCGATTCCGGACCAGCCGGAGCGGGCGCCTTCCGGCGACCTGTCATCCCGACTCGACCGTCTGCTGGCAGCCGGGCAGGCGGACGACTGGGGGGCTTTCGGCCGGGAGAACCAGGGGCTGGCCTTCGGTGAAGCCGGCCGCGGCATGCTGGCCCGCGCCACGGCACAGGCGGACTGGCTGGAGCAGCAAGCGGTCCAGCAGATGGCCCGGCAACAGTTGGTGCAGCAGCCAGGCGCGGTCATGTCGCTCTGAGCCGCGCCGTCGAAAACCCATCCGGCATCACAGGGAAGTCGCGCCATGCAGACCGAAGAATTGAACGCGCTGATCGACAAGACCGCGACCCTGATGGTGCAGTACGAGCGTCGGGGGGCACACATCGATGCGCGCCTCCAGGCGCTTGGCGAAGTGCTGCAAGGCTTGACGCAGCAATTGCCTGGCGTGGTCAGGGTGTCGACGCAGGATCTGCTGCAGACCCTGCCGGGCGAAATGGCCGACACGGTGCGCGCCGGGCTTGGCCAGTCGATGGGCGCATACAGGCAGAGCCTGGCCACGGCGGGCGCGGGGATCGAGCAGGCCGCACAGGTGCTGGCCGGGCAGATCAGCCAGTTGCAGGAACTGCACCGGCGGCTGCTCTGGAAGACGACCGGGGCCGTCCTGATCACCCTGGCGTTGCTGCTTGGCGGCGGCGCATGGCTGTCGATGCACTATGCCAAGGTGGTGCGGGACAACCAGTTGTCCGCGGACCTCATGAAGGCCTACAACAGCGCCGATGTCGTGTTGTGCGGCCAGGGCGAACTGTGCGCGAACGTGGACGGCAAACGGGCGCGTTACGGTGAGCGGGGCCAGTATCAGCCGGTCAGGTCGCGCTGAGCGCCGGCACGGCACCCCGGTGCGCGGCGGGGCGTGCCGGGCCATCGCCCGGCGGAATCGTTCCCTGGCTTGAGAACCCGATGGGCTGAAACCGGGCCGTCGAGGCTACGTGGGGACTTGCATGGCGTAGTAGGCTGCAGGCATGAACGCCATCGACTTCGCTTCACGCCGCGCCGCCTTCCGCAAGCTGCATGAAAGCGGCTGCTTCATGCTTCCCAATCCCTGGGACGCGGGTTCCGCCCGGGCCTTGCAAGGGCTCGGCTTCAAGGCGCTGGCGACCACGAGCTCGGGTTTCGCGTGGTCGCAGGCGCAGGCCGACAATGCGATGGGCGTGGACGCGGTGCTGGCGCACTGCCGCGCGATCGTCGCGGCCACCGATCTGCCGGTGAACGCCGACTTCGAGGACGGGCATGCCGCCGATCTCGGGGAGCTGGCGGACAACGTGCGCCGCTGCGTCGACACCGGCGTGGCGGGCCTGTCGATCGAGGACTCCACCGGCGATGCGGCGCGGCCGCTGTACGAACTGGACGAGGCAGTGGCGCGCATGCGTGCCGCACGGGCGGCGATCGACGCCTCCGGCCAGGACGTGATGCTGATCGGTCGCGCCGAATGCTTTCTGGTCGGCCATCCCGAACCGCTGGAGGAGTCGTTGAAACGCCTCAAGGCCTATGCCGAGGCCGGAGCGGACTGCCTGTACGCGCCGGGCCTTCGCACCAGCGAACAGATCGAGGCGGTGGTCCGTGCTGTCGCGCCGAAGCCGGTCAACGTGCTGGTGGGTTACGCCGCGCCGTTTACGCAGGCCGAGCTCGCGAAACTCGGCGTGCGCCGGATCAGCGTGGGCGGTGCACTGGCCGGGGCCGCCTGGGGCGGCTTCCTGCGCGCCGCGCGCGGGCTGGCCGAAGGACGCTTCGACGGCTTCACGGACAACGCCACACACGCGGAGTTGAATGGCCTGTTCTGAAGTGGGTTCAGTCCGGCAGGTCCATGGCGCGAGTCAGGCGGCTTGCGGTCGATCGGGGGTGTTTTCCAAGGCAACATGCTTCGCAGGTCGTTGCGGCCGCGGGGCAACGGGCTTGGTCGGCGACCAGCGGGGCGAGGTGGCGACGGGCAGCGTGGGGCTGACCGGACACCGGTGCGGCTTGCCCATGGTTCACTGGAGGCATTCGCGATACCAAGGTTCGCTTCACTGCGAATTCACCGCTGCCTGTCATGGTGGCCCAGGGTTCCCTGGAGGCGACACCATGATCACACCCATTGCATTTGACGCGGACAACGTGATCGGAATGTGCGTCGACGGCCGGATTGTTGCCGAGGACATGGACCGGATCGCGGCGATGGTGGAAGAGAAGCTGGCCCGGCACGACAAGTTGCGGGTCTACGTCGAGGTGCCTTCCTTCGAGGGTATTTCGATCGAAGGCTTCTTCAAGGATCTGCAGCTCGGCTTGCGTCACTGGAACCGCTTCGAAAAAGAGGCGGTCGTGTCGGACGAGCAATGGATGCACAAGCTCGCGCCGCTGGGCAGCCATCTGGTGTCAGGCCTGGAAGTAAAAGTCTTCGCCAGCAAGGAATCCATCGCAGCCAAGGCGTGGGTTGTTGCCTGACCTGCGAGAACGGTGCTAAGCCTCGAAGGGCCGGAGCTTTTTCACCACGGATGCATTCTTGAGCGTCACGTATTTCGGCAGGCCGTCCTTGCCGTACGCCGGCGGCGCCTCGCCGGCGATCAGCGGGGCGAGGTAGCGGCGCGCGGCGGCGGTGATGCCGAAACCGTCCTTGCGGATGAAACCCTTCGGCAGCTTCTTCTCGCGGTTCGCGATCTTGTCGAGTGGCGCAGGTTCGATCTTCCAGCGATACGGCGCGTCGGAACTGCGCACGATCACCGGTATCACCGCGTTCATGCCGGCCAGAGCACAGTCCACCGCGGCCTTGCCCACGGCGTACGCCTGCTCGGCGTCCGCCTTGGAGGCGAGGTGGCGCGCCGAGCGCTGCAGGTAGTCGGGCAGCGCCCAGTGCACCTTGTAGCCGAGCCTGCCTTTCACCAGCCCGGCCAGCGTGGGCGCCACGCCGCCCAGCTGCACGTGGCCGAACGCATCGCGCGTGCCGGCGTCGGCGAGGAACTGGCCTGCCGCGTTGCGGATGCCTTCGGAGGCCACCACGGTGCACCAGCCCACGCGTTCCACCGTGGCTTTCACCTTCGCCAGGAACGCGGCTTCGTCGAACACGTTCTCGGGGAACAGGATCACATGCGGCGGCGCGTCCGCGCCCCCGCCGGCGAGGCCGGCGGCGGCGGCGATCCAGCCGGCATGGCGGCCCATCACTTCCAGGATGAACACCTTGGTCGAAGTGGACGCCATCGAGGCCACGTCGAGGCTGGCCTCCAGCGTGGAGACGGCGGTGTATTTCGCCACCGAGCCGAAGCCGGGGCAGCAGTCGGTGACGGCGAGGTCGTTGTCCACCGTCTTGGGCACGCCGATGCAGCGGATGTCGTAGCCGAGCGCCTTGCCGATCTGCGAGAGCTTGAGCGCGGTGTCGGCCGAGTCGTTGCCGCCGTTGTAGAGGAACCAGCGGATGTCGTGGGCGCGGAACACCTCGATCAGGCGCTCGTACTCGGCGCGGTTCGCCTCCAGCGACTTCAGCTTGTAGCGGCAGCTGCCGAACGCGCCGCCGGGGGTGTGGCGCAATGCCGCGATCGCGGCCTTCGATTCCTTCGCGGTGTCGATCAGCTCCTCGCGCAGCGCGCCGAGGATGCCGTTGCGCGCGGCGTACACCTTGACGCCGCGCGCACGCGCGGCCTCGATCACGCCGGCGGCAGTGGCGTTGATCACGGCGGTGACGCCGCCGGACTGGGCGTAGAGCAGGCGGCCGGGTGCGGCTTTGCGGGTCGGCATGGCGATCTCCTGGCGTGAGCTCCCAGTATCGCGCCGATGCGACGCATGCCGGTACTCCGGCGGCGGTTTTCGTTTGACGGCAACGGCCTTCAAACGCTACCGTGAAACCCATTTCCCAGGGAATCGGCGGCCGTCCGCCGCCATTGCGGAGCGATATGCGACTCGTGCTACTCGGTGCGCCCGGTTCGGGCAAGGGCACCCAGGCCACTCGGCTGAAGAACGACCTGGGCGTGCCGCACATCTCCACCGGCGACATGCTGCGCGCGGCCGTGGCCGCGGGCACGCCCATCGGCCTCAAGGCCAAGGCGGTGATGGACGCCGGCAAGCTGGTCTCCGACGACATCCTGCTCGCCATGCTGGAAGAGCGCCTGGCCCAGGCCGACGCGAAAAGCGGCTTCATCCTGGACGGCTACCCGCGCAACCTGGCGCAGGCCGACGCGCTCGACCATCTGCTGGCCCGCATCGGCCAGCCGCTGGACGCGGTGGTGAAGCTGGACGTGCCGAACGAGGTGATCATCGGCCGCTGCGAGATCCGCTACGCCGCCGAACACCGCAAGGACGACGACCCGGCCGTGGTGCGCGACCGCCTCAAGGTCTACGCCGAGCAGACCGCTCCGGTGGCGGACTTCTATGCGAAACGCGGCACCCTGCAGGTGGTCGACGGCGTGGGCGAATTGGACGAGGTCACGGCGCGGGTAAAGCGCGCGCTCAAGGCCGAAGCGGCGGCTGCCAACGGCTGAGCCGCCTGCTCCCTCTCCCCCGCAGGGAGAAAGCCGGGGTGGGGCCGGGCGCAGCGAATGCGTGCGGACCCGCGAAACCCCATTCCCCCGCAAGTCCCGTACCCTCGCCCCCAGCCCTCTCCCGGCGGGAGAGGGAGGCAAGTATCGGCGAGAGGGACGGATTCCACACCATGCGTCTGCACATCCTCGGCATCTGCGGCACCTTCATGGGCGGCGTCGCCGCGCTGGCCCGCGAGCTGGGGCACGAGGTCGAAGGTTCCGACGCCAACGTCTATCCGCCGATGAGCACCCAGCTCGAATCGCTGGGCATCCGCCTGATGGACGGCTATGCGGCCGCACACTTGCAGCCGGCGCCCGACCAGGTGGTGGTCGGCAACGCGATGACGCGCGGCAATCCCGCGGTCGAATACATGCTCGACGCGCAGTTGCGCTACGTTTCCGGCCCGCAGTGGCTGGGCGAGACGGTGCTGGCCGGGCGCGAGGTACTGGCGGTGGCGGGCACCCACGGCAAGACCACCACCACCAGCCTGTTGGCGCATCTGCTGGAAAGCGCGGACCTGGCGCCGGGTTTTCTTATCGGTGGCGTGCCGGGCAACTTCGGCGTGTCCGCGCGACTTGGCGGCATGCCGTCGTTCGCAGGTGCCGAACCCTCATCCGGCGCTGCGCGCCACCTTCTCCCGGCGGGAGAAGGTGAAGCCGTGCCGCCTGCGGCGGCGCCATTCGTCATCGAGGCGGACGAATACGACACCGCGTTCTTCGACAAGCGCTCGAAGTTCGTGCACTACCGCCCGCGCATCGCGATCCTCAACAACCTCGAATACGACCACGCGGACATCTTCCCCGACGTGGCGGCGATCCAGCGCCAGTTTCATCACCTGGTGCGTACCGTGCCTGGCAACGGCCGGCTGGTCGTCAACGCGCACGACGAGCGCCTCGCCGAAGTGCTGGCGATGGGCTGCTGGACGCCGGTGGAGACCTTCGGCATCGGCCGCGGCGACTGGCAGGCCGAGCTGGTCGAAGCCGATGGCAGCGTGTTCAAGGTGGCGCACCACGGCGAGATGGTCGGCGAAGTGCGCTGGTCGCTGCTGGGCCATCACAGCGTGATGAACGCGCTGGCCGCGCTGGCCGCCGCCGCCGCTGCGGGCGCCGATCCGCGCGCGTTGCTGCCCGCCTTCGCCGGCTTCGAGAGCGTGAAGCGGCGCATGGAACTGGTCGGTGACGTGGGCGGCGTGCGCGTCTACGACGACTTCGCCCATCACCCCACCGCGATCGCCACCACGCTGGCCGGGCTGCGCGCGAAGGTGGGCAGGACGCGCATCCTGGTGGCGCTGGAGCCGCGCTCCAATTCGATGCGTCTCGGCGCGCATGCGGAGGCACTGGCACCCTCGCTGGCGGACGCCGACGCGGTGGTGTTCCTGCATCGGCCCGAATTGCCGTGGGACGCACAGCGCGTCATCGATGCCTTGCCGGGGCGCGGCAGCACGGCCGCCAGTGTCGATGCGCTGCTTGCGGCACTGCGTGCGCAGGTGCGGCCCGGCGACCACGTGGTGTTCATGTCCAACGGCGGTTTCGAGGGCGCACCGCGCCGCTTCGTCGAACGGCTGCGTTCCTGACAGCCGCCAGGCGGCGACGGGGATTCACCCGGCCAGCGGCGCGTCGAAGCAGGGCGGCCGACGCAGGTACTCGCGTCGCGCCGAAGTCCACACGCCCAGTCCGAAACCCAGCGTGACCAGCAACAGCACACCGCCGCCGATGGCATGCCCCAGCACGCCGAGCAACCAGTAGCCACCCCAGTACACCGCCATCGCGCCCAGCGTCACGCCGAGGTCGACCAGGCCGCGACCGAAACTGCCTTCCGGGCCGATCAGGTGCACCGCCAGCGCGGTAAGGCTGGCGCCCACGCTCACGATCGCCGCGGCCAGCAGCATGCGCAGCGGTTCCGCGGCATGGGTGAGCACGATGCCCAGCCCGGTGTACGCCACGGTGCTGAGCGCGGTGACCGGCACCAGCACCACCAAGGCCTCGAGCAGGGTCTGCTGGTAGTCGGCGCGCGTCGGCGGCGCCAGCGTGAGATAGAGGTCGGCGAGGTTGGGCCGCATCTGCCGCATGCCGCGGCCGAGCTGCGGAAAGCGCGACAGGCCAAGCAGGATCGCGTAGGCGCCCACCATCGCCGCGTTGAAACGCTGGCGGTGCATCACCGCCACCACGTAGAACGTCACGATCGCCGCCACCAGCAGCAGGCGCAGCGCGATTGCCTGCGGGTTGTCGTGCGGCAGCAGCAGCCGGCGCACCAGCACCATGCGCAGGTGCCAGCTGGGCTTGCGGCGATAGCGCGCCAGCGCTTGTTGCATCGCGCGCTGGGAGGTGCCGTCGAAGATGGCGCCGATGCGCTTGCCCAGCTTGCCGCGGCGCGCCGGCGTGCCGTCCAGGTTGCGCGCGCGGGAGCGGCCGAGCTGCGCGTTTTCCAGCGGAGAGTCGTCCGTTTCGCGATCTTCGATGCGCAGCGTCGCGCGCAGGCTGAGGCTGGCGATCAGCGTTGCCAGCAGCAGCGCCAGCGGCGCCGCCCATGGCGAGGCGATCATCGCCATGGCGACCTGGCTGGCCAGTCCCGGCCGCCAGCCCGCCAGCACGAACAGGCCCCAGACCAGCAGGTTGATGTAGCGCGCGGAACTGGCCGCCAGTCCGATCGCCGCCATCAACAGGATCGCCGCGCCGCCCAGCACGGCATGCGGCACGCCCAGCAGCACGGCGGCCAGCATGGGCAGCAGCACCCATTGCGCGATTTGCAGCACGCCCACCACGGCGAGCCGCTTGCGGAAGTCGGGCAGCAGGAAGTTTTCGGGCCGGCACAAGCCACGCAGGCACAGTCCCAGCACGATGAACCAGAACCACGCGCCGAAGGCGAGCAGCGTGCCGGTTACGCCGGCGAAGCGGACATCGGTTGCAGGCACGCAGCCCAGCAGGATCGCGCCGACCAGCCACGCCAGTTGCAGCAGCAGGGCGCCGAGCAGCATTTGCCGGAACGGCTGCAGCCACAGTTGCCACACCGCCCTCATGCCAGTTCCACGAACAGGTCTTCCAGCGTGGGCGTCTCGATGCGCAACGTGGCGCCTTCGCGCGCGGCCAGCGCCTGCAGGCTTTCGACGTTCGCATCCTCCACCAGCAGTTGCGCCTCGTCGCCCTTGAGCGTGGCCTTCAGCCGGCCGGCGACCACCGGTGCCTGCGGCCAGCCGCCTGCGCGGGTGAGCACGGCGCGGCGCAGGTGTTCGCGCAGTTCGGCCAGCGGGCGGGTGAACTGGATCGCGCCGTCGCGCAGCAGGGTGATGTCGGCGTCGGCGCGCTCGAGGTCGGCGGTGATGTGGGTGGAGAAGATCACCGTCTTGCCCGGCGCCTTCATCAGGTCCAGCAGCTCGGCCATGAAGGCGCGGCGCGCCTGCGGGTCCAGGCTGGCCACCGGCTCGTCCAGCACCAGCAGGTCGGGTTCGGGCGCGATCGCGCGCACGATCGCCAGCTTCTGCCGCTGGCCCTGCGACAGTTCGCCGATCTTCTGCCTCGGGTCGAGTTCCCAGTCGCCGAGCAGGCGCTCGGCCAGCGCATGGTTCCAGCCGGTGTAGAACGCGGCGGTGAAGTCGAGGTAGGCGCGCACCTTCATCCACGGGAACAGGTCGAAGGTCTGCGGCACGAAGCCGATGCGGTGCATGCGCTCGCCGCCCGGCTCGGTCATCGGCTCGCCGAACAATTCCACTTCGCCGGCATCGATCGGCGAGAGGCCGAGCAGGCAACGCAGCAGGGTGGTCTTGCCGGCACCGTTGCGGCCGAGCAGGCCGATCACCCGGCCGGACGGCACGTCCCAGGCGATGCCGCGCAGTACCTCGCGCTGCTTGAAGGACTTGCGCAGGCCGCGCACGCGCAGCACGGCCGCGGTGCGCATATCGGCAAAAGGCGCTGCCGGTGTGGTGGCGATGGTCGACATCCCTGCGCATGCTCCCCTTGGTGAGGCGACTAATGTGCCGTCGCGGGGTGGGCCCGTCCAGTGGATGTGTTGGCGGACGCGATATCCTGCCGGGACTCCCGCCAGACCGATTCCGCCATGAGCAACCTCTCCGGCAAGACCCTGTTCATCACCGGCGCCTCCCGCGGCATCGGCCTGGCCATCGCGCTGCGCGCCGCGCGCGACGGTGCCAACATCGCGATCGTCGCCAAGAGCGGCGTGCCGAACCCGAAATTGCCCGGAACCATCCATACCGCCGCCGCCGAGGTCGAGGCCGCCGGCGGCAAGGCGCTGGCGCTGAAGTGCGACATCCGCGAGGAGGAGCAGGTGCGCGCGGCCGCGGCGCAGGCGGCCGAGCATTTCGGCGGCATCGACATCGTGGTCAACAATGCCAGCGCGATCTGGCTGGCCGGGGTGGAAGGCACGCCGATGAAGCGCTTCGACCTGATGCACCAGGTCAACACGCGCGGCAGCTTCCTCGTCACGCAGAGCTGCCTGCCGTACCTGAAGCAGGCGACGAACCCGCACGTGCTGATGCTGGCGCCGCCACCCAGCCTGGATCCGAAATGGTTCGCGCCGCACACCGCCTACACCATCGCCAAGATGGGCATGAGCCTGTGCGTGCTGGGCATGAGCACGGAGTTCGCGCCGCTGGGCATCGCGGTGAACGCGCTGTGGCCGCGCACGGTGATCGCCACAGCGGCGATCGGCGTGATCGCCGGCGTGCGCGCGGAGCAATGCCGTACGCCCGGGATCGTGGCCGATGCCGCGCATGCCATGCTCGTGCGTCCCGCGCGGGAATGCACGGGCCGCTTCGCGATCGACGAGGACGTGCTGCGCGAAACCGGCGTGCGCGATTTCGATCGCTACGCGGTGCAGCCGGGCGCGCCGCTGCTGCCTGACCTGTTCCTGGATTGAGCCGGCGCTACATCCCGCACAGCGCCTGCAGCCGATCGGCCAGGCGCAGGCTCATCGCCACGATGGTGAAGGTGGGGAAGGCCCAGCCGCCGGTGGGAAAGATCGAGCTGCCGGCGATGTGCAGGTTGTCCATGCCGTGCACGCGGCAGTCGCGGTCGACCACGCCGCGGCGCGGATCGTCGGCCATCCGCGTGGTGCCCAGATGGTGCGCAGTGCCGTGCACCTGCGGCGTGCCGCCCGCGTCGTCCAGCCACGGCTCGGGCTCGAAGCGGCCGTCGCAGGCGCGTGCCAGTTCCTCGCCGAACAGCTTGGCGGAGGTGCGGAAGGTGTGGCGGTCGAGCTCGGTCAGGCGCCAGTCGATGCGCAGCTTGCGCTGCCCCAGCGCATCGCGCTCCCTGGACAGGCTGACGCGGCTGTCCGGGTTGGGTGCCTGCTCGAAGTAGCCGACCAGGTCGACGTGGCTGGTGCGCACGGCCGGCTTGTCGGCCAGCTTGCGCCCCAGTGCATGGGCCACGTCGCCCATGCCGAAACCCAGTTGCAAGGCGAGCCTGCCCAGTGATGCCGGAGCGGCTGCATGCGCGGATGCCGGCGCCGCTTCGCTGCGCATGGCGGCGCACATGCGCGCCTCGAGCCGGGCGTTTTCGTCCATCGCGGGCCTGCGCAGCGTGCGGCGCAGGCCGCGCAGGGCATGCAGGCCACGCGGCACCCGACCCTCCACCGCGAACGGATGCACGCGTGCATTGAGTATCCGGTGCGTGCGCTGCACCTGCTCGGACAGGCCGATTTCCGGGAATGGCGGTGCCGCACCCTTGCCGCGCAGGCGGTCATAGGGGCGCGCCAGCCGGTCGGCCTTGCGCGAATGGAGCGTGCCCAGCTTGCCGCTGGGGTGATCCATGAAATAGCGGCCGACCAGGTCGTGGCGATTGCCCAGTCCACCGGGCACCACTGCATCGGACAGCAGCAGCAACCGGGCATTCTCGATGCCGCCGCAGGCCAGCACGTAGTGTCGGGCCCGCACCGTGCCGCGCCGCCCGGTCAGCGAGCCGATGCGGGCCTGGCGCACGGCGCCGCCGTCCGATGTCGCCTCCAGCTCCAGCAGGTTGGCGTGCAGCAGCACGGTGAGGTTGGCAGCGTGTTCGAGTTCGGTGCGGTAGGCCCGCCCAAACAGCACCGGGCTGCGCACGAAGATCTGGTTGACCAGGGTGTCGCGGTCGAAGGGCAGCGGCGGCCGTGCGGGCGCGGCAAGGAAGCGGTCGCCGTCGAGCCCGTGCTCCTCGATGCCGCAAACCGCGCGTGCGCGCTCGTACCAGGGCAGCAGGTCGGCCTGCGAGAGCGGCCAGCCGCTGTGCGGCACCCAGTCGCGCGGACTCATGTCCAGCGTGCCCAGCGGCATGCAGCCGCCGCCCCACAGGTTGCAGCTGCCGCCGAACACGCGCATGCGCGAGCTGACCGGATCGAACGGCGGCGAGCCGATCGAGTCGGCTTCGTACAGTGCCTGGTTGCGCAGTTCGCCGCCGTGGCCGCCGCTTTCGATCAGGCAGACCCGCAGCGAACTGTCGATGAGGTTGCGCGCCATGGCGATCCCTGCCGCGCCGGCGCCCACGATGCAGATGTCGGCGTCCAGTTCGGCCGGCGCCGTGCCATCAAGAAAATCGATGAACATGCCTCGCATCCCTCCCGGCAAGCCCCTTGGCGGACTGGAGTATAGGGACACGCCGATCCCGGCGGGACGGCCATCCGCAGGAGAGTGAAGACGCTGCTGCCGCTACACTTCCCGCATGGCTGGACGTTCTTCCCGCGCCGGACTGCCGCTGTTCCCGCTGTCCACCGTGTTGTATCCCGGTGGGCGGCTGGAGCTGCGCATCTTCGAGCCGCGTTACCTGGACCTGGTGCGCGAGTGCACGCGTGACGATTGCGGCTTCGGCGTCTGCCTGATCCTGGCAGGGCGCGAGACGGGCGAGCCGGCCTTGCCGGCGGCGGTGGGCACGCTGGCGCGCATCGTGGATTTCCATCATGGCGCTGGCGGCCTGCTCGGCATCGTGGCCGAGGGCGGCCAACGCTTCCGGGTACGACGCACGCGGGTGCGTGCGGACGGCCAGTTGCGCGGCGAGGTGGAGTGGTGGCCGGAGGAGCCGCCCGCGCGGGTGCCGGTCGAGTTCGCCCTGCTGCAGACGATCGCCGAGCGCCTGGTCGAGGCGATGGCGCCGCAATGGAAGCATGCGCCGCGCGAATGCTACGAGGACGCACGCTGGCTGGGCTTCCGGCTCGCCGAACTGTTGCCGCTGGGCGGCGACGAACGCCAGCGCCTGCTGGAGCTGGACGACCCGCTGCAACGCCTGGCCGAGCTGCGCGATATCCTGCCGCGTTTCCAGAAGGCCTGAACCCGGGCCGGCGCGGTGGGCGAAACCGCCTGCTGCCCAGCGGGGCCCAAGCAAGGGTCATGCCTGCGGTCGGAGAGAGGGTGCCCCGCGGGCCGCCGTCACGCCGGTGACGCGTGGCGGGTCTACAATCCGCGCCGAATCGCAATCCGGCCAGGATCACCGCGCGTGTGTCGCCAAGGGGGAGCGACACGCGGAGATCGAGCCCGGGGAGAGGGGACTATGGACGCCACGGGCTCTAGGCCTTTGGGGTGCGTGATCTGGTTCGGGCAGCCGGAAGCCAGGGAGCGCAGCGGTCTGATCGAAGCCGGATGGCATGTCCGGGTGGTCGAGGGCGATGCCCCGGTCAAGGTGCGCGAGGGCGGCGGCGTGGTGGTGCTGGCGGATTTGCGCCATGGCGATGCCCATGCCATGCCTGCGATGCAGCACTTGATGACGGATTGTCCCGGCTTGCCGTGGATCGCACTGATCTCGCTCGGCACGCCGGTACGGCGTCCGCAGGTCAAGCGCATTCTGCAGCGTTGCCACGATTTCTTCAGTGCGCCGCTGGACCTGCCGCGCCTGCTCGCCGCACTGGAGCGTGCGGGCGGTGCCGTCCTGCGCGAACCCGACGCGGTGGCCGACCTGCCTGAACTGGTGGGGCGCAGCGCCGCAGTGGCGGCGGTGGCGGCCAGCCTGCGCAAATACGCGCCGATCGACCTGCCGGTGCTGATCACCGGCGAGACCGGTGCCGGCAAGGAAGTGGCCGCCCGCGTGCTGCATCGGCTCTCGGCGCGCGCCATGCAGCCGTTCGTGGCGATCAACTGCGGTGCGTTGCCGCTCAACCTGGTGCAGTCCGAGCTGTTCGGCCATGAGCGTGGCGCGTTCACCGACGCCACCGCCCGGCGGATCGGGCATATCGAGAGCGCGGCCGGCGGCACCATCCTGCTGGACGAGGTCGGCGACCTGCCGCTGGATGCGCAGACCAACCTGCTGCGCTTCCTGCAGGAAGGCGTGCTGCAACGCGTGGGCAGCAGCCGGCCGATCGAGGTCGACGTGCGCGTGATGGCCGCCACCCACCACGATCTGGAGCACGCCGTGGCGGCGGGACGCTTCCGCGAGGACCTGTACTACCGGCTCAACGTCCTGCGGCTGCAGATACCGCCGTTGCGCGAACGCGGCGACGACGTGGATTTGCTGGCGCAGCGTTTTCTCGATCGTTTCCGCGAGCGGCAGGCCTGCGTTGCCCGCGGATTCGAAAGCGCGGCGCTGCGTGCGATGCACGAGTACCCTTGGCCGGGCAATGTGCGCGAACTGCGCAACCGGGTACAGCGTGCCGCGGTGATGGCGGAGGGGGCGCTCATCAGCGCCGCTGACCTCGCCTTGCCGGTGGATGCGGGGGACGGCGGTGACCCGGCGATCACCAGCCTGGGCGTCTCCCGCGCATCGGTCGAACGCGAGGTCATCGCCGCCTGCCTGCGCGAATGCCGGTTCAACATCAGCGAGTGCGCGCGGCGCCTGCAGATATCCCGGGTTACCGTATACCGCCTGTGCAAGAAGCATCGGCTGGAGCTGCGTACGCCATAGACATGTGGCAGCCGCCGCTCCGGCAGGCCATGCCCGACCCGGCGGCTGCCCGTGGGATAATGTCGATTTGGCGCGCATCACCAGGCCGGATCCTGCGTTGCAGGCGTTTCGCGATGCTCCGCGCGGGCACGGGAACATGGCCGGGGGCGCAACCTGGAGTGTCCATGCAACAGCACGATTCGACCCCGTCCCATCGCCTGATCGACCTTGGCCAACGCTACTGGCTGCCGGTGTACAAGCCGCGCGAACTGGTGCTGGACCGTGGCGCGGGCGCACGGCTGTGGGACACGGAAGGGCGCGACTACGTCGACTTCGGCGCAGGCATCGCGGTGAACGCGCTGGGTCACCAGGACCCCGACCTGCTCGCCGCGCTCACCGCGCAGGCGCACAAGCTGTGGCACGCCAGCAACGTGTTCTACACCGAGCCGCCGCTGCGCCTGGCCGAGGAACTGGTGAACGCGAGCGGTTTCGCCGAGCGGGTGTTCCTGTGCAACTCCGGCGCCGAGGCGAACGAGGCGGCGATCAAGCTGGTGCGCAAGTGGGCGGCTGCGCAGGGGCGGGCGCCGGAGCGGCGCGTGATCGTCACCTTCAAGGGTTCGTTCCACGGCCGCACGCTGGCCACGGTCACCGCCACCGCCCAGCCGAAGTACCAGGCCGGCTACGAGCCGCTGCCCGAAGGTTTCCGTTATCTGGATTTCAACGATGCCGCGGCGCTGGAGGCCGCGTTCGCCGCCGGCGACATCGCCGCGGTGATGCTGGAACCGGTGCAGGGCGAGGGCGGCGTGCTGCCGGCCGCGCCCGGCTTTTTGAAGCGCGTGCGCGAGCTGTGCGACGCGCACGGCGCACTGCTGGTGCTGGACGAGATCCAGTGCGGCATGGGCCGCACCGGAACGCTGTTCGCGCACGTGCAGGATGGCGTGAAGCCCGACATCGTGACCCTGGCCAAGGCGCTGGGCTGCGGCTTCCCGATCGGCGCGATGCTGGCCGGCCCGCAGGTGGCCGAGGTGATGCAGTACGGCGCCCACGGCACCACCTTCGGCGGCAACCCGATGGCCGCCGCGGTGGCGCGCGTGGCCTTGCGCAAGCTGGCCTCGCCCGGAGTGCTGGCAAACGTGGCGGCGCAGGCGCAGGCCTTGCGCGACGGGCTGGCGGCGATCGATGCGGAGCTGCACTTGTTCGACGAAGTGCGCGGCCGCGGCCTGATGATCGGCGCGGCACTGGCCGAGGCATGCCGGGGCAAGGCCGGCGAGATCCTCGACCATGCCGCCGCGCACGGCCTGCTGCTGCTGCAGGCCGGCCCGGACGTACTGCGCTTCGTGCCGCCGCTGACGATCTCGGGCGAGGAACTGGCCGCGGGCCTGCAGCGCCTGCATGCGGCCCTGCGCGCCTGCGCGCAGCCCTGAACACTGACGGAGCCTGACGATGAAATACCTGCATACCATGGTGCGCGTGCGCGACATCGATGCCTCGCTGCGCTTCTACTGCGACGGCCTGGGCCTGAAGGAAATGCGCCGCATGGAGAATGCGCAAGGCAAGTTCACCCTGGTGTTCCTCGCTGCGCCGGACAGCCCCGAGGCCGAGGTCGAGCTGACCTGGAACTGGGGTTCGACCGAGGACTACGGCAGCGCGCGCAACTTCGGCCACCTCGCGTTCCGCGTGGACGACATCTACGCCACCTGCCGGCGCCTGCTGGACATGGGCTATACCATCAACCGCCCGCCGCGCGACGGCCACATGGCCTTCGTGCGTTCGCCCGACCTGATCTCGGTGGAGCTGCTGCAGGACGGCCACCTGCCGCCGCAGGAACCGTGGGCCTCGATGCCGAACACCGGCAGCTGGTGAACCGCGGGGGCCGCCCGGAAGCGGGCGGCGCCTGTTTCAGCCCTTTGCCTCGCGCAGCGCCTCGCGCGCGGCCTGCAAGGTGTCGGCGATGTCCTGGTCGCTGTGTGCGCTGGACAGGAAGCCTGCCTCGAACGCGCTGGGCGCCAGGTACACGCCGCGCTCCAGCACGCCGTGGAAGAAGCGGTTGAACCGCGCCGTGTCCGCGGTCGTGGCCTGCGCGTAGCTGGTCACCTTCCGTGCCGTGAAGAACAGGCCGAACATGCCGCCGACGCGGTTGGTGCTGAACGGTACGCCTTCGCCGTCGGCCACAGACTGCAAGCCGTCGCAGAGCACGCGGGTGCGCGCGGCCAGCGTGTCGTAAAAGCCCGGCGCCTGGACCAGTTCCAGCATCGCCAGGCCCGCGGCCATCGCCACCGGATTGCCGCTGAGCGTGCCGGCCTGGTAGATCGGGCCGGCCGGGGCAATCTGCTCCATCAGGTCGCGGCGGCCGCCGTAGGCGCCCACCGGCATGCCGCCGCCGATGATCTTGCCGAAGGTGGTGAGGTCGGGCATCACGCCGTACAGCGCCTGCGCGCCCCCCAGCGCCACGCGGAAGCCGGTCATCACTTCGTCGAAGATCAGCAGCGCGCCATGGCGAGTGCACAGTTCACGCAGGCCTTGCAGGTAACCGTCCACCGGCGGGATGCAGTTCATGTTGCCGGCGACCGGTTCGATGATCAGGGCGGCGATCTCGTCGCCCTGTTCGGCGAACAAGGCCTTGGCGGCGTCCAGGTCGTTGTAGGGCAGGGTGAGCGTGAGGTCGGCGTTCGCCTTGGGCACGCCGGGCGAGGTAGGCACGCCGTAGGTGAGCGCGCCGGAGCCGGCCTTCACCAGGAAGCTGTCGCCGTGGCCGTGGTAGCAGCCCTCGAACTTCACGATCTTCGCGCGCCCGGTGGCGCCGCGGGCGAGGCGGATCGCCGACATGGTGGCCTCGGTGCCCGAGTTCACCATGCGCACCATTTCCACCGACGGCACCAGTTTCGCGATGGTCTCGGCCATCGTCACCTCGGCCGGACAGGGCGTGCCGAAGGAGAGGCCGTCCTGCACCGCGCGTTCCACCGCTGCACGCACGGCGGGATGGTTGTGGCCCACGATCATCGGCCCCCACGAACCCACGTAGTCGATGTAGCGCGTGCCTTCCACGTCCCAGAGATACGCGCCGTCGGCACGCGCGGTGAAGAACGGCTCGCCCCCCACCGACTTGAAGGCGCGCACCGGCGAGTTCACGCCGCCCGGAAGGAGTCGTTTGGCGCGCTGGAACAGTTCGTGGTTGGTGCTCATCGATGCTTTGCTCAATCGGCGGGGTAGAGACGGGCGAAGCGCTGTGCGGCGGCGCGCACGTCGGGCGCGGCGAATACCGCCGAGATCACGGCAAGGAAGTCCGCGCCGGCTTCAACCAGGGAAGGAGCATTGTCCGGCGTGATGCCGCCGATCGCCACCCGCGGCACGCCCAGCGCGGCGCTCTGCCGCAGCAGCTCCAGCGGTGCGCGCGCCGCCTGCGGCTTGGTGGGCGAGGGGAAGAACGCGCCGAACGCCACGTAGTCGGCACCGACCGCCGCGGCGGCGCGGGCGCGTTCGAGCGAGTCGTAGCAGGACACGCCGATGATCGCGCCGGGACCCAGCGCCGCGCGTGCGGCGGCCAGGTCATCGTCGTCGCGGCCCAGGTGCACCCCGGCAGCACCTACCGCGGCGGCCAGCGCGATGTCGTCGTTGACGATCAGGGGTACGGCGTACCTGTCGCACAGCTGCCTGAGCACGGTGGCCTCGGCATGGCGTCGCGCGGCATCGGCGCTCTTGTCGCGGTATTGCAGGACCCGCGCACCGCCGGCCAGCGCCTGCGCGACGGCTTCAGGCAGGTCGGCGCGGGGGCCGTCGGTGATCGCGTACAGGCCGCGGCCGGTGAAACGGGTGTCGGTCATGGCACGAAGCTTCCGTGCGCCCGCAGGGGCGGAGGTGGGTGCCGCGCGCTTTCGCAACGGCAGGCGAGTTGCGAGAATGCACTATTCACCCTCGAACAAAGAAGCCCGACGATGAGCCAGAGTTCCACCGAAAGCACCGCGCTGCGCAAATGGATGTGCGTGGTCTGCGGCTACATCTACGACGAGGCGCTGGGTGTGCCGGAAGAGGGCATCGAACCCGGCACGCGCTGGGAGGACGTGCCCGAGACCTGGACCTGTCCGGATTGCGGCGCGACCAAGAGCGACTTCGAGATGATCGAGGTCGACTGATTGCCGACCCCTGCCAGCGGCCGGCCCGTTTTCGCCACGTTTGCGCCTGCGAACGGGCCCGCCGATCCGCTGTGATGCTTCCACGCGTATCCCGCACGCGTGACGCCGGAAGCCTCACCATGCAGCAGTTCATTCCGTTCGAAGACGACTGGGACATGCTCGATGCGATCCGCCCCGAAGCATTGATCCCCTACCGCGCCGGTCTGGCGCTCGTTCCGCCAGCCGCCGCCTCTCAGTCGACCGTGCCCAGCCGGCCGTCGATCGTCAACGTGTCGCCGTCGCGCACGCCGATCCGTCTGGCCGTGCCCGCCGACAATTCCAGCACGTAACGCGCCGGTCCCGCACTGGGATAGACCGGGCAGGGGGCGGCCTTGCACGGCGGCACGTCCAACTGCGCCGACACCAGTTTGCGTTCCGCATCGAAGTACAGGATGTCGAGCGGGATCAGCGTGTTCTTCATCCAGAACCCGCGCGGCGCGGTGTCGGGAAACACGAACAACATGCCGTGGTCCGGCGCCAGCGTCGTGCGCGCCATCAGGCCGTGTTCGCGTGCGGCTTCATGGGTAGCCAGTTCCGCCGTGAATCGCTGGCCGTGCAGGATCACGTTGACGGGCGCGACATCCGTCGAGGCGGCACAGGCGTGGCCGCCCAGCACCAGCAGTGATGCGGCAAGCAGGGACTTCAGCATGGCGTGTTGCCTCGCGTGGCGTGTGATCGGGCCAGTGTAGTCGGCGGTCGCATCGAAGCGGTCGCATCGAAAATTTTACGTGCTGCCTCTTCCCAGTCGCATGATGCGGCGCTATGATTCTCGCCCCTTCGACGAACCACCCTGCTTCGAAGGGTTCGCGTCACGCTCCCGCAGAAAAATTCTTCTTCGAGACTGTTGACGGCCTGAAAGAACGATGTAGAATGGGCGGCTCACCGGGACGAAATGTCCCCTGGCGGAAAGTTCCGCGGTGGCGTGATCTTTGACAGTGTGCACAGGTGAATTGTGTGGA
>NZ_JBFOHL010000016.1:0-64120 GCF_040812275.1 Rhodanobacter geophilus
GAACTCGGAAGTGAAACGCAGCCGCGCCGATGGTAGTGTGCACCTCGCATGCAAGAGTAGGTCACCGCCAGGGGCTTTATCCCTCAAACGCCCTCACCTTCCCCGGTGAGGGCGTTTGCTTTTTCTGGATCGCCGCACCATGCGCCTGGAACAAGGCGTTCCAATGGGGCCGCTGCTGGTCGCGCTGCGGGACGTGCTGGATGGAGTGCCGCGGATCGGGCGGAGGCACTTTGACGCCGCCACGCCCGGCGGCCGTGGTTCCGATGCCGTCGTGGAGCACATGATGCCGTGCTGCTCGTCGCATCCACGCCCACATCCTGAGACAGGGTGTGCATCCCGAGGAACTTGTTCTCCACGGCGTCTTCATCGATGCCGGCCGGCGCAGCGTCAGCGCGTCCGCTCGATTCACTGCGCCAGCCATCGTGCAGCCTGCTCGCCTTGCGGCTGGACGACGTTTGCCACAATCGTCGCTCCTCTCGGCGAGTGCTGCGCAGCTGCCTCGATTTTCACCGGCGGAGCGCTTGCCCGTTCCCGCAGCACCTTGTCCTTGAAGAACCAGTTCTTGTGCGCGCGGATGGGTTTGCAACCCTCGTAGAAGATGATCTCCTCGTCCTGCGGCAGCTCCTTGATTTCCTGCGGCAGGAACAGCGCGCGCTTTTCGTCGCTGTAGCTGGTCGACACCTGGTGACTGTCGCGGCCGCGGCTTTCGCTGCGCTGCTTCATGCGCACCGTCTTGTAACCGAGCATCTCGCTGTATTCGTTGGCGTCGGCCTGTTCGCGCGGGGCGAACACGATCTGCGCGCCGTGGTTGGTGATGAAGTTCTGCGCGTCGTGGTCGCCGTAGGCCGAGCGCAGCTGCGACCGGCTCTGCACGATGCACAGGTCGCGTACACCGTAGCTGGCAGAGATCGAGATGCGCTTGGCCCAGACGTCCACACGACCCATGGCGGTGAATTCGTCCATCAGCATCAACAACTGATATTTGAGGTCGGGCTCCTCACCCAATTGCTTGCCTAGATTGGCGCCGATCACGGTGCTGAAGAAGATGTTCAGGAGCTTGCGGCTCTCGTCCAGCTTGTTGGTCGGGATGATTACGTAGAGGGTGGTGGGACGCTTGCGCAACGCGGTCACGTCGAAATCCGTGGCGTTGGTGGCGGCCGCCAGGATCGGGCTCAGGAATTGCTGCAGCGGCGCCTGCACCGTGGCGATGACCGAGGAGAAGGTCTGCTCGGCCAATCCCAGCAGATTGCCGAACACGGTGCGGGTCTGCGGGCTGACGCATGCATAGGCCGGGTCGGCGAGTATCTGCTGCAGCGTTTCCTTGATGCTCTTGCCGTCCATGCCGCTGGAAAGGCGCAGGATGCGTTCAAGGCTGGGGAACAGAACCGAGGTGCTCGCATCGAGCCGCAGCGACGAGGGAGTGCCCGCGCACTGCTGGGCCAGCACCTGGCCGTCCCACACCTCGAACATGAAGGAGGCAAAGGCGGTGAAGGCGGCACGCGACTGGCTGGTCCAGAAGGGGTCCTTGCCCGTCTCATCCGGGTACAGGATGGCTGCCATGGTCTGGATTTCGCCGAGGCGCTTGCCGGGATCCATCTCGGCCATGAGGGACATCGGGTTGAAGCGGTGGGTGTTCCCAGCATCGTCGTAGGGTGCCCACACGCGAATGGCATGGCCTTGCGCTTCCCGCCAGCCGCTGGTGGCCTTGAACAGTTCGCCCTTGAGATCGAGCACAACCATCGACTGGGCGTAGGAAAGCAGCACGGGAATGGCGATGCTGGTGGTCTTGCCCGAGCGGGTAGGCGAAATGGCGATGGCATGCTGGGTGCCGTTCAACCACAGGTAGCGCCCCTTGTACTTGCCGACGAGGATGCCCTGCGGAGTCTGCGTGAGCAGCCCGGCTTTCCTGAGGTCGTGCAGGCCGGCGAAGCGGGCATCGCCATGCAGCGATTCCACTTTGCGTCGGCACAGCGGAATCAGCAGGAGCAGCCACGCCAGCAAGGGCAGGCCAAAGCCGAGGCCACCTGCCAGCTTGATCTTGCCGGCATAAGGCGCGTACTGCGGCAGGGTGGCCACCTGGAGGTACTGCCACCAAGTGTTCCAGGCCAAGGGCGCGCTCCTCAGGTCGAGCAGCCACAACACCAGCCAATCGGCGAGGTAGAGGCCGCCAAGCAGCGCGGCCACGAGCAACGTCACCGCAAAAATCAATTTTCCCTGGCTCATCCTTCGATGCCTTGTTGAACGTCTGAATGGTGATGCGGGGATTGGAGGGCAATCTTGTTGAGCAGCAGCAGTGCGCCGGCGATCACCGCCGGGCCGGCGACGCCGGCGCCGGCGCCGGACATCCACTTGTCGCGGGTGAGATCCGTGGCGACCTTGGCGTTGCCGCCATCCTCGATGGTGTCGATGGTGCCCGTGCCCAACTGCATGGCAGTCATCACCGCGACGCCTTGCGCCGTGGCAACGCGACAGCCGTGGTGAGCAAGCATGGATAGACACGGCATCACCGACAACCCGCTCGCATCACAAGGTCATGGCTTGGGATGGCGTGGACGGTTGAACGGTCGGCGCCGGTGGCGCGACGGATGGCACCGGGGCAGTTGCGGCAAGGCTGGCACTTTGGGCCATCGGCGTCTGCAGGGCCGTTGCGGTATCGATGGAACCCAACTTCGCCATTTCCATCGGCGATGCCGGATGCTGGGCGATGTAGACGCGATGGCCGTTGTCGCCGAGGGCCACCTGGTCGATGCGCACGAAACCTTCACGCTTGGCTTCAACGACCAGCGCGGCGGCAAGGTTGAGACGCTGCTGCTCGGTAGGCTGGCCCCGTGCATCAAGCGTGCGCACGCCAGAAAGTGCCTGCTTGAACAAGCCGTGGTCGGGGTTTTTCGGATCGCTCAGATCACGAGCGGCGGCGTGCTGTTGCAGCACCGAGTGCATGGACTGCCGGGTCAGCGGGCCGACCTTGCCGTCCACGGTGAGGCGGTGGTCGTGCTGGAAGCGTTCCACGGCATGGCGGGTATCCGGACCGAAGTTGCCATCCGTCCTCAACAGGTGGCCTCTGCTGTCCTTGTACCCCAATGCGGCCAATTCCGATTGCAGCTCCCTGACGTTGTCGCCACGGGCGCCTGGCTCCAAGTCGGCGTGCTTTGCTGCATGCGTCGCAGCTGGTTTCGTCGGCAGACTGATGGCCTCGTCTTTGGCCAGATGCCGCATCGTTTCCGGGGTGAGGGTCTTTTCCCATTTGGCGAACTGCGTTTGCCGCGTGTCCAAGCCGTTATAGCCGCCATTGATGGCCATGGTCGCGGCCTTGACGTCTTCATGGGCCATGTCAGGCACGCGATTCTGCCAATACCACACGGCGATCCTGGCGGCGTTCTCGGGTTTGGCTGCAAGGTCGGGGTCGCGTGCCAGGTCAAGATGCAAGGCCTTGCCGGCGGCCTCGTAATTGTCTTTGCCGGTGAGCTGGATATAGCCGCGCCCGCGGTAGGTATATCCATCGGTCGTGTCGTTGTTTCCATTGCGCCCGCCATACATCAGCCGGGCCAGTTCCTCGGGGTACCCCTTCAGGGCATTCACACGAGCCGCTTCCAGTGCCGCGTCACCCTCACGATGGGCATATTTCACCGGGATCTGCGAAATGCCCGTGGTGTAGCGGAAACTTTCGTCCAGCTTGTTGAGCCCGCCAGACTCGGCGTTCACCTGCGCCATGAAATTCGCCAGTTCCTTCGGCGACTTGATGCCCGCCTGGTAGGCGCTTTGCAACAACTGGGTTTCTCTATCGGTAGCCATGCAGTAACTCCTCACCGAATTCCTGAAGGGGTGACTGTGCTCACTGTCTGCAACATCTCCGCGGGTCGTGACAGGGATTGCCTATTCAAGGCAGCGTGACCTCCGGCAGGGTCGCGGGGTCGAAATCCTGAAAGCGCATCGTGCCGAAATCCTTTGGCGTCAGGTCCAATGCTTTGTGCTTGCCTGTTTCCTGGTCAGTCACTTCGCGCTTCACTTCATGTAGTTGCCAGTCTTTTTGCGTTGGCGCGTAGGCAAAGGTGTACTCGTTCGACCAATGTTCGCGTGAGCCGCCTTCGGTCACCACGGTAAATTGGCCCTTGCTCACTTGCGCGTAGCTGTAAGGGTCGCCGGCGATGCCGCCACATTGCGCACAAGGCACCATCTTGGCGTTTTGGGCGGCTTTCTCCAGCTGCCCAGAGGCATTGCGCACGAGCAGCAGCACCGTGCGTGACGGGCCTTCGCCCAGCTTTCCAAAGCCTTCTGCGAGTGGATCGAGCACCAGCAAGGCGCCCGGTCTGCCGCTGTCATCGAGGTCGCCTGTCTTGGAATCCAGCAGGCGGTTGTTGCCAACGAAGGCTTTCAAATCATCCATGGGTTTTCCTTGTGTGGCGGTGGATGCCGGCGAAGGAGCGATGGGAGCTCGATTCTGGGCAGCGCCTTGCGCGTTGCAGCCAGCGACAATCGCAGCCATGCAGAGTCCGACAGTGCATGAGGTTGCGAAAAACCGGGTCGGATTCATTTTCATGTTCTTGCGTACCATGGTCGTAGCCGAAGATGTGGAAGTTGCGGATGTATGGGAATACAGAGTCCGCTTCGCACTGTGTCATCAGACGATTAGTGGGTGGATAAGTGGGCCTGACTCCAGATCTTGGAGCGGATCAGCCGGAAGCCCGCATGCCGTACTCGGCGATGATGGTGGTCAGGATGCCGGAGTTCTTGCCTTGGCTGCCGGGGCACTGGGACAGCCACTGTTGGCGGTTCATGGCGGTGGCGGGCCAGTCGATGCCTTCTTCATCGTAGATGTACAGGCTGGGGGAAAAGAACGCCTGGACCGGGGCGATGCAGCCGGCAACATTCTGTTTGCCCTGGGTCTTGCCGGCCATGCAAAGGAAGCTGGCGCAGACGTTGCCCTGGGCGTGCACGGGGGCCGTGGCCAGGCTGGCGGCGGTGCCGAGGGCGAGGGCGGTAAAAAGGGCGTGCGGCTTCATGGCAGGTCTCCTGTTCATTCCGTTGCAGGGGGTAGGGATTACTGGACGCGAACGGGGAGGGCGCAGGCGGTGTAAACGACCTTGCAGTCGGATGCTCCTTTGGAGCAGCTAATTAGTGCATTTTTCTGAGCATCTTCTGCATGTAATGCACCTGCAGTTGATTCGAATTTTGTTCCCCAAGCCAGTGCGGCGCATTGGTTGTAATAAGCAAGTGAAATTTTGCAGCTTTGGTTATTGCTTTTTGATGCGCAACGCTGAAGCGCTTCAGCAATCGCAGCGGACTTGCTGGTCTGGTTCTCGGAGACGCCGACACTGGAGGTATCGTCGATGGCGATGGCGCCCCAACGATCGGCCCATCGAAGCTGAGGCCTCGGCGGTCGAGCTTGTGGATCTTGCAAGCTCTCCTGGTAGCCGGGTACCTGGTCCGCCGGTACGCACTGGCCACCATCTTGTGACCCATAGACGCACTGCTGTGCGTGGCCGGGGATCGACACGTAGAGCAGGGTGCCGAGCAATGAGATGGAGAACCATCGTTTCATCCGCCGAACCTCCCTATATTGGGGTTGTAGGACTTCACCGTATCGCCGCCCGCTGCCAAGCCGCTTGGGCCGGTGATTTGAGGAGTGTTTCCAGCTTTCGAATTTGGATCAACTGTGGTGTTTGCATTCCCCGGCGGCAACGCCTGATACCGATGTGTCCCGAGCGCCATCTGCTGTCGTGAACTGGCCATTCCCTCGCCGATACGCCCGAACGGGCTGAAGAAGTTCACCTGCCCCAACGTGCCCTGGAAGAAAGCGGCGGCCATGGGCGGGGCGGAGATGATCAAGGTGGTGAGGATCAAGCCGATACCGCCCTGCTGCAAGGCCATCGAATTGAGGCCGTCGGTGGACAGCCCGCCTTGCGTGGCCATCGAGGCGACGTACTGGGCGATGTACGAGGCGGTGATGGCGGTGAGCATCTGCATGGAGAGGGTAATCATCACGCTGAGCACGGCCAGCGAGAACACGGTGCCGATGCCGTAGAGCAGCCATTTCTGGAACAGCGGGGCGGTCTGCCTGAACAGCAGGCACATGATGAACATCGGACCGAAGCCGATGAACAGGGCGAGGGCGATCTTGTTGAGCAGCAGCAGTGCGCCGGCGATCACTGCCGGGCCGGCGACGCCGGCGCCGGACATCCACTTGTCGCGGGTGAGATCCGTGGCGACCCTGGCATTGCCACCATCCTCGATGGTGTCGATGGTGCTCATGCCCAACTGCATGGCAGCCAGGTTGTCGTCGATGGATTGGAACGGGCTGGCATTCTTTCCGGTGACCAATTGCACGATGGCGGCGGAGGTGCCGTCGGAAAGGGCCCAGTACAACTGCTGGGAACCGCCGGCCATGCTGGTGGCGATGCCGACGACGAGCACCGCCTTGAGCGAGTCGCCCACCAGCGCCATCATCGGTTCGCGCGACTGGCCGGTGATGATGCGGTAACCGTGGAACACGATCCAGATCGTGAGCACGACAAGTGCCACGGCACCTATGACCATGCTGGTCCTCTGCAACAGATCCCATTGAAAGCTGTTGATCTGGTTGGAGAGATAGTTGTTGATGATGGTGAAGAAGACGAACTTGCCGAGATCAGGCATAAATCACCCTTGCCGTACAGGCTGGCTTCGAATTGCCCTGGGCCAGGCGCGCATTCCACTGGCATGCAGGCGAGCCATGCCTGGCGATGGAATACGCCAGCGACGTGTCAGAACCCATTGCTGTCCTCGATGCTCAGTTTTTTGGCGCCGTTGTTGGTCTGCGGCACGGACAACGCACCTGCGAGTATGGCGCCGGAAGTTATCTGGCTTATGGTGTTTTGAATGATGCCTGTGCTGCCGCCCTTGTTCGCCGCATCAGCGAGTTGTGCCTGCTGCTTCTGCAGGTAGCGCAGGCGCGTCGTGTAAGCGTAGTAGGCGGATTCCATCTGCTGACGGTCGATATCCATCTGGGCGCGCAACGCAATCAACTTGTTGGTGTTGTCCGCCAGCTTGCCGAATTCTTCCGCACCGATGTTCTGCCTTGCGCGGATCAGGGCCTTCAGGTCGTTTTCCCGGGATGTAGTGATGTCGTACATCGCCTTCATGTATTGATACTGCGAATTCTCGGTATTGATGATGTCCTGGCAGTTGGTTTGCTGCTGAGTGGCCACCCCACTGCACGTGCTTGTGTCGGCGCTGATATCGACCAGAGCCACTTTCGGTGGCGCCACCGCACTGCTGGAACTGGCAGGCGCGTCGCCGTTGGAGATGCTGTCGATGAACTTGAGGTGGCCGTTGACGGTGTCTGAGCCATCGGAGGTGCTGCCGCCGATCTGCTTGCTGATGTCGCTGGTGTTGCTTTTGATGTCGCGGGTATTGCTCTTGATGTCGCCGGTGTTGGTTCTGACGGTCTGGTCGCTGACGGCAACCTCGTCCTGCGCCCGGACGGTGCCGGTAGAGAGGACTGCCAGTAGGACCAGAAGCAGCGTGGCCTGACGCATGCGCAACGGGCGCGAATATGCCGAACGGACGGGTGGGTTGATCATGGCGCACTCCTTATCTGACTCTGTCGGAGACACGGGTTTAGCGTGCGGCCGCACGAGCGGTGCTGTTGGCGGGAGGCGGGATGGGCCTAGCCTTGCCGCTGCCCTTGCGGTTTTCGTAGAAGTCGTTGAGCCATTGTTCGGGGCGCAGGTCGTCCACGTTGACACCTTCGGCAGCTGCGCGCTGTTGCAGCACTTGGTGCATGATTTCTATGTTGTCGGTGGAGGCGGAGATCACTGACAAGGCGTCGTCCATACCGCGCAGGTTGAGCTGGCACACTGCGCTCGCATGGCCCTGTTTGACGAGGAAGCAGCGCGAGCGCTCGTCCAGGCTTACCACCACCTGGTATTCGGCTTCGGTGAGCTTGAGGCCTTCGACGTAGTCCTCGCGGCTGGCGTTGGGGTTGGGCAGCAGGACCATGGTGGCGGTCTGTTCGATCAGCGCGGCGGCGATGTCGCTGGCCAGCGCGTCCTCGGGGCTTTGGGTGGCGAAGATGCCCAAGCCATTCTGCTTGCGTATGGTCTTCTGCTTGTTCTTGGCGAATTCCTTGAGGCCGCCCTTGCCGTCTAGGATCTTCCAGAATTCGTCCATCACGTAGATCAACGGGCGGCCGTCGATCAGTGCCTCCAGCCGGTGCAGCAGGTAGTTGATGACCGGCACGCGCACTTCGGGGTTGTCGATGATGTCGGTGTAGTCGAAGCCGATGATGTTGGCTTTCTCGAGGTCGATGGTGTCGACGGGGTTGTCGAACACCCAGCCCAGCGAGTTGCCGGCCGTCCACTTGCGCATACGCACGTAGAGGCCGTCGTCGCCCATGTTGGGCAGGCTCTTCTGGAAGTTGGTCATGTTGCGCAGGCGCATCGGCGTGTCGAGCATGCTCTCCACGGCGCGGAAGATGTCCTCCTCCTCGCGCGAGCTGTAGACGCTCTTGCCGGCCAGCACCTTGATCAGCTCGGCGAGGAACTGCACGTTGGCCTCGGTGCGCTCGCAGTGGAACGGGTTGAAGCCGGTGGACTGGCCGTTCTCCAGCGCGAGGTAGTTGCCGCCGCAGGCGCGCACGAAGATCTCGGCGCCGCGGTCCTTGTCGAAGAAGAAGATGGTGGGCGACGGCGTGTACTTCTGCACCTGGCTGAGCAGGAAGTTGATCAGCGCGGTCTTGCCGGTGCCGGACTTGCCGATGACCATGGTGTTGGCGATGGCCTTCTCGCCCAGCGAGTTTTCCGCCGGGTGGGTGGCGTGGAAATTGAAGTAGTAGGGCTGGCCGTTGGTGGTCTGCAGCGTGGTGACGTAGTCGCCCCAGGGGTTGTTCTCTTTCTTGCCGGTGGCGAAGTTATGCAGCGGCGAGAGGCCGAGGAAGTTCAGCGAGCTGACGTTGGCCAGCCGCGTGCGGTATTTCCAGTTGCAGGGCAACTGCGAGTAGAACGAGGCGGTGACGGCGAGATCCTCCTTCACCGAGACGAAGCCGGCGTTGGAAAGTTCCGCGCGCGTGGCGGCGATCTGCTGCGAGAGCGTTTCCTGGTTCGGCGCGTAGACCGCGATGGTGAAGTGGTACTCGCCAAGCACGAAGTTGCCGGAGGCGAGCTGGTCCATGGCGTGGTCCAGCTCGGCGATCTGGCTGAAGGCCTTGTCGCCGGAGGAGATCATCATGCCCTTGGTGCGATCCAGCGCCTTGAGCGCGTCGTGGCGGCCCATGGGGCTGAACGAGTGGGTGACGACGTATTCGAAATCCAGGTATTTCAGCCCGTTGAGGATGCCCGGATACGTGCCGTCGGTGTATTCCTTGATGTTGAGGATGGCGCCGAACTGGTTGGCGCCGTCGGGCGAGGTGATGACGAAGTCGCCGGTCTTGGCGGAGAAACGGTGCTTGCTGACCGACAGGTAGCTGTAGACCGGCGCGGGCAGCACGGGCACCGGCTCGTCGATGCGGTTGAGCAGGTAGCCGTAGAGTTCCAGCGGCTCGGAGAACACCACGCCGTTCCTGGCCTCGTACATGCCGAGGCGATATGGCGCGTAGTCCTTAAGCACGGCCTCGACGTTGCCCGCCAGTTCCAGCACGGTGTTGACGGCCTGCAGCTGCTCGGACTCCAGCCGGGTGATGTCGCCGGATTTCTCGGCGAAGCGCTTGCCTTCGACGATGGGGCGGTAGATCAGGGTGAGGTACAGCTCGTTCTGCATGAGCTTCTGCGCGGAGAGCGCGCCGTAATACGCGTCCGACATGCTCTGGTTGAAGATTTGCGCGAAGCGGCCGTGATCCTTGAAGCGGCGGCGGCGGCGTATGTCGTGCACCCAGAACGCCACGTTCACGAAGTCCGGCGCGCGCAGGGTCTGCAGCATGCGGTTGAAGGTGTTGTGGCGGTGCTCGAGATCCCATTCTTCGCGCCCCACGAACGGCAAGCCGCCCAGACGCCACACCATCAGGTAATCGCCGCCCGTGGTCTTGAGCACGGTGGGCGACACATGGGTGGACAACGTGACGAATTCGCTGATCGCGGTGTCTGGGATGAAGCTGGGCTTGGACATGATGTCGATCCGAAACGGTGCCCCGGCATGCCAGGGCGCCTTGGTGGCTTACGTTTTGTCTTTCGACTGGCCGCGGTAGCTGTTGGGCGTGAACACCCACATGCCATCGTGTTCGCGCAGGTTGCGAACCCGGGTGCGGAACTGCAGCCGCAACCCGAGCAGCCGGAAGATCATCTCGTCGCGACGCGCCATCTGGCGCATCACGAAGATCACCGGCGGGATCAGCAGCAGATAGAAAAAGTTGGTGTACACCGACAGCAGGAACACCCCGCCCACCGCGAAGAAGAACGGTATGTAGGGCACGCCCATGAACATGGGCGGGCGGGTGCAGCCGCGGAACAGTGCGTTCTTATGCATAGTGGCTCAACGCGTGCGAAATCAGGCTCGCCGATTGCACGCTGCACGAGCTGCCCGCAGTGCCGCCAAGGAACATCTTGGCGATCTGGCCGGCCGCACCGATCAGCACCGCGCCGATCAGCACGGGAGCGACGTCGCCGATGCGCTTGTGCGCGAAGGCGATCTGGTAGCCGGAGAACACCACCGCGATGGTCACCACCACGATGGAGATGGCGTTGAGGATCTTGTTGACGTTGTTGGCGAAGTTGCAGGTGGTGGAAATGGTTTCGGTGGCATCCTGGCCGAAGGCGATGCTCGGTACGATCAAGGCAATGAGCACGGCCAGGTACAGGAACGTGCCCAGGCGGGCGCGGCTGGAACGGAGGAGGCTGTCGGTGACGATCTGGTTCGGTGCCATGTCGGATTTCCTTGGGTGGTTGTGGAACATGCGCGCTCAGGCCTGAGCCGCTTCAGGGGAAGCTGCGTGGTATGCAGCCAGATTCACTGCAGGGTGCCTTGGGTATTCCAAGGCGGGTTTGCGGCCATGCGGCCACCGACGCGGACTTGCGATCCGCAAACTTTGGATGTGTCGTGCACGCGATGGAGTGCATCGCGGCTTCAGAAAACGAAGGCGGCATCGCCGGGCTCCTGTGGATGGGCAGCTGGGGTACTGCCGGTGACGTTGGCGATCGTGGATGTCGCTGGCGGCGACTTGGCCGGTGGGGGGATGGATGCCGGTGCCGGCAGCGGATCATTTGGCCCGGTCACCTGTGGCACGAAGATCGAGGAGCCGGTCGTGGTGTTATTTGACGTGTTGTTGGCTGGCCCGGAGGCTGGCAAAGGGGCGGTTGTTGCGGTTGGCTTCACTGCCGCCGTCGCCGTCGCCATCGCCGTCGTCGTCGTTGTTGTTGCCGGGGGAGTGGTGGTGATCCTGGCGGCATCCAGCACTACACCGGTCAGTGCCGCGGCGGCTTGATCCAAGGCTTGAGCGCCGGTGGCTGTTGGATAGGCCTTCGTCGAGAAGAACGACACGCTCCTGATGGCCACGCGGTAGTCGGGACTGCCTGGCGGCGGCGTCGATATCTTGTCGGCGCTGGTGACTGAGGTCGTGGCCACGGACTTGAGCGGGATGGCCCGGGGATCGTCGGCGCCGGCTTCCGTACCCTTGCCGCGGTTGATGGAGTCGTACACCTTCTGCACGTAGCCGTCGCGATAACCGGTGACGAAATCGCCCGAGTAGTAGCAACTGAAGGCCTTGCCCCAGTTGCCGCCGGAGCTGGCGTAGCACGCCGCGAGAATCTGTGCACCCGCGGCCAGGTTGGGGCAGGCGTCGAATGCCTTTTCGTAGGAGTCCAGGCCGTACTTGCCGAGGTTGGCGCGGTTCACCTGCGCCACCCCCAGCGAATAGTTGTAACCCTTGGCATCGAGCATGTGCACGGTGGCCAGTGCCTCGGCCAGATTCTTCGGCTGGCGTTCCAGCTGGCCGCCGACCACGCCGATCGCATACGGATTGGCACCCGATTCGACATCGACGATGTGGCTCATCACCTCGGCCGGTACGGCGAGGTTGGGGCAGGCCATCAATCCGATTGCAGCGAACATGGTGCGGTTTCCGTATCGATGCGTGGATCAGGTATGCGAAAAGCTGCGCGCCGGATCGAAATCGATGCCGGTGATGCAGCGGCGCCCCGCGTGCGCCTTGATGTGCACGACGATGTCGATGGTCATCATCAGCAGACGCTTGATGGTGGTGAATTCCAGCCCGGCCCCCTCGTTGGAGGCCTTCACCATCAGGGCGAGCTGGTCCCAGGTCTGCTCCGTGCTGCCGGAATGGCAACTGGTGATCGAGCCGGGGTGGCCCGAGGCGCAGTTGCGGATGAAGTAGAACGATTCGTCGCCGCGCAGCTCGGCCAGGATGATGCGGTCCGGCTTCATGCGCAGGCAGGCTTCCATGCAGCTCTTCGCGGTGACGTTGCTAGTGCTCTGGCCACCCTTGGAATAGAGCAGGTGCACCACGTTGGGCTGGGCGATGAACAGCTCACGCGCATCCTCGATCGTCACCAGGCGTTCGTCGTCGGGGATGTGGTGCACCAGCGACTTCATGAAGGTGGTCTTGCCGCTGCCGGTGGCGCCGGAGACCACGATGTTCTTCTTGTTGAGCACCGCCTTGCGGAAGAAATCCGCGTAGTTGCGGTTGGCGCGCAGTTCCAGCAATTCGTGGTCGGCGTCGCTGATGCCGTGACCGGTCTCGACGATCTCGTCGAAGAAACCGTCGTCTTGGTATTGGGCCAGCGTTTTCGTCTGCTTGGAGGGCAGGCGGATGGTGATGGACGCCTTGCCGGCCTCGCAGGCCGGCGGTATCACGAACTGCGCGCGTTCGCCGGTAGGAAAGGTCAGCGACACGACGGGATCGGTGTCGGTGATGCGCTGGCCGGTGTTGCTCTCGTTGACGACCGCGGTACAGAACTGGCGGGCCCGCTCGAACGTGAGGGACGATACCTCGACGCGGCGCCAGGCGCCGCGGCTTTCCAGATACAGCTCACCCGGGCGGTTGATGCAGATCTCGGTGACGTCCGGCGAGGACATGAATTCCCGCACTCCCAGCACGTCGTACTGGTAGGCGAGGAATTCGTTCGAGATGTGGGAGTCCAGTTCCTGCATGGCTGCTTCAGGTGGGGCGAATCAGAAACGGGCCACGACGCCGCTGAAGTCCACGTCCTTGGCGACGTAGACGTAGACGATCGTGCCCTGGTTGATGGTCACGGTCGGCGCGCGGTTGGCGGCGGCCTGCACGGCCTGGTTGGCCAGGTTCTGCACGGTTTGCGCGGTATTGCTCTCGAACGGTTGTTGCGTCGCCACGCCGTAGCCGATGGTGGTCGTCTTCGGACCGTGTTCGGCGGCTTCGTACTTGAAGGCGTCGCTGAGCATGCTGATCAGCAAAGCCGAGCTGACGCGCTGGCCCCAGTGGGCGTTGTAATAGCCCGGGATGCCGGCGCCGCCCAGGTTGTCGATGCCCGGGCTGGCCATGTTCACGTCGACGCCGTTGGGCGTGATGATGCGATCCCAGATCACGGCCATGCGGTCGCCCGTCGGCCCCTTGTCATAGGTGCCGAGGACTTTCGAGCCCTTGGGCAGCAACAGGCGCTGGCCGTTGAAGGAGTAGACCGGCTCGGTGACCAGGCACGAGGTGTAGCCGGGGATGTCCGAGATGATGCGCGTCTCCAGCACGCAGCGGATGTAGGTGCCGCGTTGCATCAAGGTGTCGGGACGGCGCAGCGGCTGGGCGCTGGTGACGGTTGAGTCGTTCAGGCTGCCAACCGGGCCGGTACCGGCCGCGGGCCGAGCGGCTGCAGTGGGCTGATCGGCGCCGGTGCCGGCGCCTTCCAATCCGGAGATCCGGCGTTGCACCAGGGTCGGCTGCTGGGCGG
Organism: Rhodanobacter geophilus; assembly: GCF_040812275.1. Lineage (NCBI taxonomy): Bacteria > Pseudomonadati > Pseudomonadota > Gammaproteobacteria > Lysobacterales > Rhodanobacteraceae > Rhodanobacter > Rhodanobacter geophilus. The sequence continues at coordinate 13,842 of NZ_JBFOHL010000016.1, forward strand.
CGGGCGGCAGTGCAGGCTGCTGCCGGGGGAGCGGCATGGGTGGTTGCTGCACGAGCGGGATGGCTGCAGCCTGTTGCGGCGCGGGTGTGGGCGCCGGCAATGGCGGCAATGCCAGGGATTTGGGCGGCTCCGCCACTGTGACCTTTTCCTCGCGCGGCTTCGGCTGTTCGGTGTGGCGGCCGGCGCCGCTGATCATCCAGTACGCGACGAACAGCAGGAGCAGCACGACTGCACCCAGCAAGAGCAGTGCGCGCTGGTTCATGCGCTTGAGGTCGTGCGACCGCAGCTGGGGCGCGCCGGCATCCAGGTCGGGCGCGGATGCCTGCTGATAGCGGGTGGAGTAGGGGTTGCTGGCCAACGGGTCGGCCTGGTTGCCCGGTACGTCATGCGTGCCCTGCTGCGGCATGGAGTCGTCGCCGGGCTGATTCGGAATGTTGGAGTTCACTTCGGGGTGTTCCTTCGCAGGCCCACGACATCGTCGCCGTGGCGGATGACCAGGTAGGGATACGTGCCGTGAACGACGATGGTGTTGCCCTCGACGGTGGTGTTCACCAGTGAGTCTTCGCCCTTTTCCTGTTCGCGCATGAATACCGCGGGGAAGTCGCCGGTCGGGAACTGCCTGAGGTCGTTCATCCTGATGTAGGTGAAGTGGCCGTCATCGTAGACATTGACTGGCACCAGCCACGGCGCAGCCTTGCTGCGCGTCGCATAGTCGTAGTCGAAGTTGTAGCTGCGCCCCGGAACAAGGCTGGTGTTCAGCGCCGATGCCCTGCGGTCTTTCTTGATTTCCTTGGCGAAGCTGGCGTCGGCCGGGTAGCTGAAGGTGATCTTGTATTCCACGCCGTCCCGCCGTGCCTGCTCGAGCGTCTTCCAGTCGGTGGCGACCACCTTCAATTCGAAGATGTAGGAATGCGTCGCCGTGCGGATCATCATGTTGGTGTCCACGTCGACGTTCTTCGGCTTGAGGTAGAAGACGTTGTCGCGCCGGGTGAGCTCCCAGCCGGAACTGAAGCCGGTGCTGTAGTCGAGGATCTTCTCTTGCGGGCTGAGTTCGATCTGCGTGGTGATGCCGAGGCCCGTGCGCACTGGATAGATGCGGTCGGGCTGGAATTCGTACTGTTGCACGACCTGCGCGCTCGCCGGCGTGGACAGGACGGAGAAGGCCGCACACGTGGCGAGGGTCAGGCCAAGCAGGCTGGATCGATTCATGGGCGACCAACTCCGGTGGCGGGGCTCCCGGCGGTTTGCACGGGGGCCTGCGTGGGCCGGCCCGCAACGACGGAGGCGGGGGGCAGCGACGTCGCGGCAGTCTGGGACGGGACGGTGGCAGCGGAAGAACTGGGCTCCGGCATGGTGGGCGGGTCGATGCTCTGCGCCGGCACGGCGAGTGGCCTCGTGTTCTGGACCTCGGCGGGTGGAGCCGACGAGTAGTCATCGTCCACGCGGTACTCGGTGACCCAGAACCCCAGCGGATTCTGGATGCGGCTCTGGTCGTCCATGTCGAGGTTGGACTTGTAGGCAAACGACATCGTCGCGATCTTGTTGTCCAGCGGTTGCGTGCCTCCCGATCGCTTGTCGTAGAGGGTGCGCTGGAAGCGCACGGTGGCGCCCTTGGGCGTCATGCCCGGGCCGCCGCCGGTAAGCACGATGCTCAGCAGCTTGACCCGGATGGCGGTGTCCTTGCCGTATTTCTTGTAGAGGCCGTCCGGGTTGGTCGATGTGTAAAGCAGGGTATAGGCCGCACGGACGCCAGGTGAGGACATGGTCTGGACGGTTGTCCAGTCGCCCAGATTGAGCAGGGACAGGTCATACGATTCGCGCGCCAGCACGAAGTGCGCGACGTTGCTGCGGTTGATCGCCTCGCTCGTGCTGATCCTGTGCTGGGCCACGTCGTCCGTCAGACGGGCAACCGTGCTGGTGCCGGTGTAGGCATCGGCCATGACGAGATAAGGCACTTTCTGCTTGAGCGGCAGCATGTAGAAGTAGCCGCCGGCAAGGATGAGCGACATTCCGACCGCACCAAACGCCACCATCCACGCGCGTCGCTCGCTGCGCTTGGCAAGGTCCGCGATGGTCAGTTCGAAATTGACCGATTTAGCAATCGTCTCGTCGATTTTCCGGCCGGATGAGTTTTTCTTCAGCATGGGCGAGTTCCCGGTCCTTCCATGTTTTTTCAACTCGAATGTTCATTTCGCGCCAGAGGGTGTCGCTGGTTTCGTCGTCGAATGAATGGAGTTTTCGGAGATGGCATTTGCATTGGCCGTGGATGGCGGCCCAACTTCGATCCTGCGTGCGTTGGCCGTCACGAAAACCCCCTGTGCCGCATATATGGAATTGAGTCGCGCGACGGCATCGTCGATGTCCGCCGTATGAATGCCGGCGACTGGTTGATAAAGCGTGACATCAAAGGATAGGTGGTATGACAGATCTCTTCCCGAATCCCTAGCCCAGCGTGCGAGCATCGTCTTGAGTGTTTCGTCCATGGGCGACGCGTAGAACACATATGCCGGATTAAGCGGTATCTCGGTCGGCCTGTTCTGGAAATGGTTGACGGATTTCCAGGGTCCACCGAAATTTTTGGCCGGGGGAGTGCTACATCCAGCTAGGGCTGTAATGAAGAGCAGCATGGCGCCCCTGCGGGTCAGCTTCAGAAGATCCTTGTCCACGTTTGGTCCGCTGGTTGAGATGGAGTGTTTTATTTGATGTCGGGAATGGAATTTCATGGCCGCTGCAATGCAGGGGCATGACAAAATGCCTTCAATGATGACAACGTTTGAAACGGCCAGATACCGTTTGGGCGAAAAGGCGAAGCAGGAAGGCGGCTCCATATGCGCTCCCAAGCTGCCTGAGTGGTGCCTGGGCTCGAGTGTTCTGCTGTGCAACCGCTTCGATATCCATTCGTGCACCCTGTTCGGAAGAGCCTGAAACTCATTCCGAGGACGAAAAACTTGACGCGACCAGAAACCGGCGCTTGCGCGCTCAGAGATTGACTGGTAGGTACGCCCTGTGTGGCAGGCATCCCATGCCACGGTCGCGAATGCTGTCACGCAGTGCGATCGAGTTTCGTCTATTGCATCGCAAAACCGCGTTGTGTCTATATTAGAGCAGGTATGAATTGAGGCACATAAGGGTGGGCACTGGAACATTTGTCAGATAATGCTGGCGGCATGTAGTCCATTACTTACATGAAGGCTTGCATTCAATATGCAAAATGTACAAACGAGTGATTGCCTGGTGCCTGCTCTGCGTACCGTTTGAGGCGGATGCTTCGCACAGCGTGAGGGCGCAGGTTCGATCTCGATCCGGCGGCGTTTGCCTTAGTCCGAGCCTGGGGTTGTAGTCGCACGGGGGCGTGCCGGCGATGCGCCAGGGTGATGCGTCAGTTTGCCTCAAACGCCCCGCGCAGCCACTGCATACGTGCGTCTGTTTCAGGTCCGTCGTAGCTGATCACGTCGAAGCGGCAGGGGCGTTGCGCATGCTGCGGATGCGCAGCCAGCCACAGCTGCGCGGTGCGGACCAGCTTGTCCCGCTTGTTGCGGGTGATCGAGGCGAGCGCATCGCCGTGGCCGGCGCGCACGCGATAGCGCACTTCGACGAACACCACGGTGTCGCCGTCCAGCATGACCAGGTCGAGTTCGCCGTGGCGGGTGGTGTAGTTGCGCGCCAGCGGCTTCAGGCCGGCGTGTTCGAGTTCAGCGCCGGCGCGCTGCTCGAAGGCGGCGCCGGTGCTGCGCATCAGCCAGCCGGGGAGGCGGCAGCCGGCTGTTCGCTGCTGCTTGCCGGTGCGGGAGCGCTGCCGGCTGGCGCGGGCAGGTCGTCGATCTGCAGGCTGCCGCCCAGCGGACGGGCGAGACCATTCTGGAACTTCGCCCAGATCAGCACGCGGCGGATGCGGCCGAACTGGTCGGCGGTGAGCTGGCCGCTGGCGCCGGGCAGGTAGCTGCCGGGATGGTCGCGCAGCCAGTCGAGGTAGGGCACCAGGTTCCACGCGTCCATGCCGAACGCGAACAGCCGTGCGCTGCCGTCGCGTGCGTCGGGCAGCAGGGTGGCGATGTCGTCGTGGTGCGGCAGGCCGGGCTGGGCATCGAACAGCCACGGCGCGTCACAGAACTCCACGCCGTTGAGGTCGCCATCGGCGGTGGGATTGTCGCTGCCGCCATAGATGTGCGAGGTGCCGAATACCGGCAAAGCGATCCTGGCGATCTGCAGCTGCGGCAGCAGCAGGCGCGCCTGGTTGGAACGCATGCTGATGAAGATGCCGGTGTCGTTTGCCGTGGGGCTGGCCATGGCACTGGCGCTGGTGGCAGGAGCGGAGGCATCGGGTGTGGTGCTGGCCGGAGTGGCGGTGACGGGCAGGTGCAGGCTGGCGATCAGGTTCGCGTAGTTCGTGCCGTCGGCGGGCAGCGTGGCCATGCCGGTGACGCTGCCGCCGCGGGCGAGCAGTTCGGCCTTGAATGCGTTGGCTGCGCGCACGGCGAAGTCGTCGCTGGAAATCACCACATAAGCCTGGTGCAGGCCGCGTTCGATCATGTGATCGGCGGCCTGGGCGCCTTCGGTCTCCGGCAGCAGGCCGAACTCGCTTGCGTCGCTTGCGGGCAGTTGCCGGTTGTCCGGATGGTTCAGTGCCAGCACCGGCACCGACAGCTTGGGCTGGGCAAACAGCGCGGCCACGGCACCGCGAGTGAGCGGGCCGACCACCAGTTGCGCGCCGTCGCTTGCCGCCTGCTGGTAGGCCTTGATCGCGCCGTCGGCGCTGCCCTGCGTGTCGTAGATGCGCACCGAGGCGCGTGGCGCGTGGGTGCGGGCGCTCTCGGCATAGGCGGCGAAGAAACCATCGCGGATCGCCTCGCTGGCGCCCTCGTAGGCGCCACTTTCGGGCAGCAGCAAGGCGACATGGGCGGGCATCTTGTAGCCTTCGCGCACGTCGGCGCCGGCGCCGGGCAGCAAGGTGCCCACCGGCTGCTGCAGCGTCGCTGGCGCCTGCGCCACGGTGACGCCGAGCTGGCTGAGTGCCTCGTTGGTCCACGACAACATGCGGTCGTCCGGCTTCATCGCGGCGGCGCGCTGCTTGAGCGAGGCCACGTCGAGCCGGGTCAGTTCGGCGAGGATCTGCTTGCGGTTCTCCGCGCGATCCAGCCCCTGCAGGTGATCGTCCATCTGCACGCGGGTGCGGGCGGCGCCCCAGTGGTCGCCGGTGCCTGCCTGGGCCTGGGCGCGCACTTCGAACAGGCGCACCTGCAGCTTGTCCGGCACGGCGACCGTGGGCTGGGTGGTGAGCCGCAGCGCGGTGGCGGCGTCGTGGTGGCGCAGCGCGAGATCGGCGCGCAGCAGGTCGAAGCGCACGGCATCGTCGCCCTGCAGGTTGCTGCGCTTGATCTGCGCGAGCGTGGGCGCGGCGTCGTCGATGCGGCCTTCCTCGCGCCAGGCTTCGGCCGCCTGCAGGCGATAGTGGTCGGCATGGCCGCCGTACTGCGCGGCCAGCGCGAGGTAGGCTTGCGCGGCCTGGTCGAACTGGCCTTGCCGCACCAGCGCCGCGGCGCCGTCGGCTGCATTGATCTCGGCGGGCGAAGGCTTCGTGTTGCCCGGGACGCAACTGCTCAGGGCCAGCGTCCCGGCCAGCAGCAGGATCGGACCGAGGGCAGGCAGGGATGGCCGGGTGACGGGGCGCAGGCGCATCGGAAGTCTCTTGTCGGTATTCGCGGCGAGTGTGCGCGATGATAGCCGATCGTTTCCGTGACTCGGGTCCGCAGGAGCTTGCACATGCCATCCGTCCAACCCGGCTGCCTGTGGGTGGTCGCCACGCCGATCGGCCATCGCGACGATTTCTCCGCGCGGGCGATCGCGACGCTGCGCGAGGTGGCGGTGATTGCCGCCGAGGACACCCGGCACAGCAAGCCGCTGCTGCTTCACCACAACATCGCCACGCCGCTGGTCGCCCTGCACGAGCACAACGAGCGCGAGGTGGTGGATGCCATCGTGCGGCGATTGCAGGGCGGCGAGTCGGTGGCGCTGATTTCCGACGCGGGCACGCCGCTGATCAGCGATCCCGGTTTCCGGCTGGTGCGTGCGGCGCGTGCGGCGGGCATCCGCTGCGCGCCGGTGCCGGGTGCCTGCGCGGCGATCGCCGCGCTGTCGGTGGCGGGTCTGCCCAGCGACCGTTTCGTGTTCGAAGGTTTCCTGCCGCCGAAATCCGCGGCGCGCCGCGCGCGCCTGCAGGAACTGGCGGGCGAGCCGCGCACGCTGATCTTCTACGAATCCTCGCATCGGGTCGCCGAGAGCCTGGACGATATGCGTGCCGTGTTCGGCGGGGAGCGCGAAGCGGTGCTGGCGCGCGAACTCACCAAGATGTTCGAGACGGTGATCGGCGAGCCGCTGGCGCAGCTCGCCGGACGCGTGGCAAGTGATCCCGACCAGCAGCGCGGCGAATGCGTGATCCTCGTCGCCGGCCGCGGCGAGGAGGCCGACGCGAAGCTCGCCGAGGGCCGGCGCATCTTCGCCATCCTGCGCGACGAGCTGCCGCCGGCGAAGGCCGCGAAGCTGGCTGCCGCGATCAGCGGGGCGCCACGCAAGGCCTTGTATGAATCGTGATGCCGCGTGCGGCGCGCTTTTCCGCAGTCCAGCCACTACAATGGCCAGCGGAGTCGGCCGGACAGTCGCGTCGCGCGCAAGCGCGTCGAGGAAAGTCCGGGCTCCACAGGGCAGAGTGCCAGGTAACGCCTGGGCGGCGCGAGCCGACGGCCAGTGCAACAGAGAGCAGACCGCCGATGGCCCGCAAGGGCACAGGCAAGGGTGAAAGGGTGCGGTAAGAGCGCACCGCGTACGGGGCCAACGCCGTACGGCACGGTAAACCCCACTCGGAGCAAGACCAAATAGGGGAACGATAACGCGGCCCGCGTTGTTCCCGGGTAGGTTGCTGGAGCCAGGCGGCGACGCCTGGCCGAGAGGAATGACTGTCGCGCCGCAAGGCGTACAGAACCCGGCTTACAGGCCGACTCCGCCTTTTCCGCTCCCGTCCCGGCGCGCCATGCGCGCGCCGGGACGGGCATGGGTGTGCGCATGCGGTGGCGGATGGTGCGAGGTGAACAGCGGTTCATGCCGCGATCGCCCCTCGCCCGCGAGGCATGGCGATTTTGCCGTTCGGCGCGCAAGGGGCTTTGCTAAAAATTTCCCTGCATTCAAGCACCTTGCGAAGGTTTCTCAGAAAGTGCTGGAAACGTAGTCACAACTTCGCCTTTCTCCTTGATTCACAAGCAAAAATCCCTTGACAGTCTCATGGGGCGAGACTATCGTGGTTTTCAGTGTGAAATCGTGGGTTTTAGTGGAGTCTGTTGCGTGTTCCAGGGCGAGACCGCCATCACCGTCGACGACAAGGGCCGCCTGGCCATACCGACCGCCTACCGCGAGTTGGTGGCGGGCGCCTGCGCGAACCGGCTGGTGATCACCTACAACCCGTTCGAGCCGGGCTGCCTGTGGCTGTTCCCGCATGCCGAGTGGGAAAAGGTGCGCGACCAGGTCAATGCGCTGTCCAAGGTCAAGTCGGCCCATCGCGACATGCAGATGAAGCTGGTGGGTGCCGCTGCCGTGGTCGAGCCCGATTCCGCCGCGCGCATCCTGCTGCCGGTCAGCCAGCGCGCCACCACGGGCATCGAGAAGAAGGCGGTGCTGCTGGGCATGGGCAACAAGTTCGAGCTGTGGAGCGAGCAGGCCCACCTGGCGAAGATCCGCCAGACCATCGGCGAAGACGAAATCACCAACGACATGGCCGCGCTGCAGCTCTGAGTGCGGCGTACGGATTTGCGGGCGGGTTTACGGGACGGGAGGTGCGGCATGGCCGAGTTGCGGCACATCCCGGTAATGCTGGACGAAGTGGTGGAGGGCCTTGCCGTGCAGGCAGGCGGGCGTTATCTGGATGGCACGTTCGGACGCGGCGGTCACGCCCGCGCCGTGCTGTCGCGCCTCGGCCCCGATGGCCGGTTGCTGTTGATGGATCGTGATCCCGTCGCGATCGCCGCGGCGCGCGACGCGTTCGCCGCCGAGCCGCGGGTGGCGATCCGCCACGCCAACTTCGCCAGCCTCGCCGAATGGGACGAGACCGCCGCCGGCCTCGACGGCGTGCTGCTGGATCTGGGCGTCTCCTCGCCGCAGCTCGATGAGGCCGCGCGCGGCTTCAGCTTCATGGCCGACGCGCCGCTGGACATGCGCATGGACACCACGCAAGGCGAGAGCGCGGCGGGCTTCCTCGCCCATGCCGCCGAACGCGAGATCGCCGACGTGCTGTGGCAGTACGGCGAGGAGCGCTTCAGCCGCAAGATCGCCCGCGCCATCGTGGAGCGTCGCGCTGAAAAGCCGCTCGCGCGCACCGGCGAACTGGCTGCGCTGATCGAGCGCGTGGTGGGCCGGCGCGAGCCAGGCAAGCATCCGGCCACGCGCAGCTTCCAGGCGTTGCGCATCCGCGTGAACGGCGAGCTGGATTCCGTGCGGCACGGGCTGGATGCCGCGCTGGCGCGCCTGAAACCCGGCGGCCGGCTCGCCGTGATCAGCTTCCACTCGCTGGAGGACCGCATCGTCAAGCAGTTCATCCGCGATCATTCCGGCCGCGTGCAGGGCAGCCGGCGTGGCCCGCCGCAGACCGCGGCGCCGGCCGAACTGGCCACGGTGGGCAAGGCGCAATTCCCTTCCGGGGCCGAGCTGGCGGCGAATCCGCGTGCGCGGTCGGCGGTGTTGCGTGTGGCCGAGAGGTTGCGCGCATGAAGCTGATCCAGGCCATCTTCATGCTCGGGCTGCTGGCTGCCGTGCTGGCGAGCGCGATCAGCGTGGTGTGGGCGCGCCACGAGAGCCGGGTGCTGTTCGTGAAGCTGACCGCGCTGCAGAACCAGCGCGACGACATGAACATCGAATACGGCCGGCTCGAGCTGGAACAGGCCACGTTCGCGGAGCCGCGGCGCATCGACGAGGAGGCGCGGCAGCAGCTGGGCATGGTCGATCCGCGCCCGCAAGACATCCGGTTGCTGCGCCGATGAAATGGCGCGATCGCACCCGCCCGCAGCCGCAGCGCGCCACGTCGTCGCCGGGCCGCCGTCGCGGCGCGGGTCCCAGCGCGCGCAAGCGCATGGTGGTGGTGGTGGGCCTGCTCGGCCTGGTCTCGCTGGGCCTGGTGGCGCGCGCGTTCGACCTGCAGGTGGTGCGCAAGCAGTTCTACCAGAAGCAGGGCGATGCGCGCTTCCTGCGCGAAGTGCCGATCCCGGTGTCGCGCGGCACCATCTTCGACCGCAACGGCGAGCCGCTGGCGGTGTCCACGCCGGTCACCTCGATCTGGGCCAACCCGGCCGAGCTGCTGGCGAACGACGACCGTATCCCCGCGCTGGCCAAGGCGCTGGGCGGCAATGCGAACGACATCCAGAGCTACCTCGAGCAGCGCGCGAACCGCGAGTTCGTCTATCTGCGCCGGCAGATGGCGCCGGAAGCGGCGCAGGCCGTGCTCGACCTCGACATTCCCGGCGTCAACGGCCAGCGCGAATTCAAGCGCTTCTACCCGTCGGGCGAGGTGACCGCGCACATCCTCGGCTTCACCAATATCGACGACCACGGCCAGGAAGGCCTGGAGCTGGCCTACGACGACTGGCTGGCCGGCAAGCCCGGCGCCAAGCGCGTGATCCGCGACGGCAAGGGCCACGTGGTGGAGGACCTGGAGCAGGTGCGCGCGCCCAAGCCGGGGCAGAACCTCACGCTCAGCATCGACCGCGGCATCCAGTTCCTCGCCTACAACGAGCTGAAGAACACGCTGGAGAAGTTCAACGCCGCCTCTGGCGCGATGGTGGTGCTCGACGTGCATACCGGCGAGATCCTGGCGATGGCCAGCCTGCCCACCTACAACCCGAACGCGGTGGCCGGCAGCAAGCCGGGGCAGCGGCGCAACCGCGCGGTCACCGACGTGGTCGAGCCGGGCTCGACGATGAAGGCGTTCACGCTGGCGGCGGCGCTGTCCAGCGGCAAGTACACGCCGACCAGCCCGATCATCGATACCGGCAACGGCCACTGGTACTTCTACGGCCACGACATCCACGACGACGACCCGAACGGCCTGCTCACCCCGACCGGCGTGCTCACCCGCTCCAGCAACGTCGGCGCGGCGAAGATCGCGATGACGCTCGACACCGCGCTGATGTACGACACCTTCCGCGCGTTCGGCTTCGGCAGCAGCACCGAGAGCGGCTTCCCGGGCGAGTCGGCCGGCCTGCTGAAGATCGGCCGCAACTGGCGTCCACTGGAAAAGGCCATCATGGCCTACGGCTACGGCCTCAATGTCACTCCGCTGCAGCTGGCCAACGCCTACGCCACCATCGCCGACGGCGGCGTGATGCACACGCCCACCTTCATCAAGGGCGACGACAGTCCGGGCAAGCAGATCATTTCGCCGCAGGTGGCACACGAACTGGTGAGCATGCTGGAGACGGTGACCGGCCCTGCCAGCACCGGCGCGAAGGCGCGCATCGCCAACTACAGCGTGGCGGGCAAGACCGGCACCTCGCACCAGGCGATCGCCGGCGGCTACTCCAAGAACACCTACAACTCGCTGTTCGCCGGCATCGTGCCGGCCAGCAACCCGCGCCTGGTCGGCGTGATCGTGATCAACGGCACCACCAGGGGCGGCTATTTCGGCGGCACCGTGTCGGCGCCGGTGTTCGCCTCGGTGATGGGCGGCGCCTTGCGCCTGCTCGACATTCCGCCGGACAACATCGGCCGCTGGTACGTGGGCGGGCCGCTGCAGGGCAATGGCGGCCTGGTCGGCAGCCAGTCGCCGGTCACGCCGGCGGCCAACGACGTGCCGATCAACGAGGCGCCGGTCGACGAGGCGCCGACGGAAGGGGGTGCGCCATGAGCACCGGCCACCTCGACCAGTTGCTGCTGGGCATCGCGGACGCGCCGCTGGCGGCCGCGCCGGGGGCGGCGCGCATCGTGCTGTCCGGCCTTGCGCTGGACTCGCGCAAGCTGCGCCGCGGCGACGCCTTCCTCGCCCTGCGCGGCACCCAGGGCCACGGCATCCAGTTCGCGGCCACCGCGGTGCAACGCGGCGCGGCGGTGGTGCTGGCCGAGGCGCCCGAGGTGAAGCACGCGCCGCTGGATGTGCCGGTGCTGTGGATCGAGGGCCTGCATGACCTGGCCGGCGAGATCGCCGCGCGCTTCCATGGCCGCCCTTCCGAAACCTTGCGGGTGATCGGTGTCACCGGCACCAACGGCAAGACTTCCACCGTGCAGCTGCTGGCGCAGGCGTTGGCCTTCCTCGGCCATCGCGCCGCGAGTATCGGTACCCTGGGTGCCGGCCTGCACGGCCGGTTGCGCGAAGGCGAGCGCACCACGCCGGATGCGATCAGCGTGCACGGCCTGCTGGCCGAATTCCGCGACGCCGGCGCCACCCACGTGGCGATGGAGGTGTCCTCGCACGCGCTGGAGCAGGGCCGGGCCGGCGCGGTGGATTTCGAGGTGGCCGCGTTCACCAACCTCACCCGCGACCATCTGGATTACCACGGCAGCATGGAGGCCTACGGCGCGGCGAAGGCGAAGCTGTTCGCCTGGCCGGGATTGCGTGCCGCGGTGATCAACGGCGACGACGCGTTCGGTGCCCAGCTGCTGCAGCAACTGTCGCCCGGCGTGCGCGCGTTGCGCGTGAGTGCGCACGGCGATGCCGCCGCGGACGTTGCGGCCAGCAACGTGGTGAGTTCCGCCGAGGGCCTGGCCTTCGTGTTGCGCACGCCCTGGGGTACGCACACGTTGCGCAGCCACCTGCTGGGCCTGTTCAACGTGGCCAACCTGCTCACCGTGGCGGCCTGCCTCGGCGCGCTGGACGAGCCGTTCGAGCGCATCGTGGCCGCGCTGGAGAACCTGCAGCCGGTCAACGGCCGCATGAGCCGGCTCGGCGGCCAGCATGGCCTGCCGCTGGTGGTGGTGGACTACGCGCACACGCCCGATGCGCTGGAGCAGGTATTGAATGCCGTGCGCGCGCATTGCCGCGGGCGGCTGATCTGCGTGTTCGGCTGCGGCGGCGAGCGCGACGCGGGCAAGCGCCCGTTGATGGGTGCGATCGCGGCGCGGCTGGCCGACGTGGCGATCGTCACCGACGACAACCCGCGCGGCGAGAACGGCGACGCGATCGTGGCGCAGATCGTGGCCGGCATGGGCGCGGCGCGCGAATACGGCGTGCAGCGCGACCGCGCCGCCGCCATCGGCCAGGCGCTGGCGATGGCCGCGGCCAACGACGTGGTGGTGATCGCCGGCAAGGGCCACGAAACCTACCAGGAGGGCGCGGCCGGCAAGCGCCCGTTCGACGACATGCTGGTCGCGCGCGCGGCCCTGGAGCGGCGCGCGTGATGCAGCTGGGCGCCATCGCGATGTGGACGCACGGCCGCCTGCTCGGCGACGATGCCGCGGTGGGCGGCGTCGCCATCGACACCCGCAAGCTGAAGGCCGGCGACCTGTTCGCCGCGTTCAAGGGCGAGCGCGTGGACGGCCACGACTATCTCGCGCAGGCGCAGGCCGCCGGCGCCGCCGGCGCGCTGGTGGCGCGCAAGGTGGACAGCCCGCTGCCGCAGGTGCTGGTGGACGACGTGGAAGCGGCGCTGGGCGATCTCGCCAGCGCGGTGCGCGCGCAGCGCCACGCACGGGTGATCGGCATCACCGGTTCCAACGGCAAGACCACGGTGAAGATGCTGACGGCGGCCATCCTGTCGCTGCACGGCCGCACCCACGTCAACACCGGCAGCTACAACAACGAGATCGGCCTGCCGCTGACCCTGCTGGCGATGCCCGAGGATGCCGAGTACGCCGTGCTGGAGATGGGCGCGGGCAAGCCGGGCGACATCGCCTATCTCGCCGCCATCGCGCGGCCCGATATCGGCCTCGTCAACACCATCGCGCCCGCGCATCTTGAGCGCATGGGCAGCGTGGAAGGCGTGGCCGAGACCAAGGGCGCGCTGTACCAGGCTCTGCCGGCGGACGGCGTGGCCGTCATCAATGCGGACGACGCGTTCGCCGGCTTCTTCGCGGGCCTGGCCGGCGCGCGCCGCGTGCTGCGTTTCGGCCTGGAGCACAAGGCCGACGTGGGCGCGGACATCGTGGAACAGCGCGCGGACGGCTCGCTGTTCGTGCTGAGCACGCCGGCGGGCGATGCCGAGGTGGAGCTGGCCCTGCCCGGCCGCCACAACGTGGCCAACGCGCTGGCGGCGGCAACCATCGCGCTGGCGCTGGACGTGCCGCTGGACACCATCGCGGCGGGGCTGCAGCAGGCGCGCGCGGTCGCCGGCCGCCTGCGCCGTATCGCGTTGCCCGGCGGCGGCACGCTGATCGACGACAGCTACAACGCCAACCCCAGCTCGATGGCCGCGGCGATAGCCACGCTGGCGCTGGCCGCGGGCGAGCGCTGGCTGGTGCTGGGCGATATGGCCGAACTGGGCGCGGACGCCCGCGCGCTGCATGCCGGGGTGGGCACGAAGGCGCGCGAGCGCGGCATCGAGCGCCTGTTCGCGGTCGGCCCGCTGGGCGCGGCGGCGGTCGAGGCGTTCGGTGCCGGGGGCGAGCATTTCGACGACAAGGCGAGCCTGATCGCCGCGTTGAAGGCCAGCCTGAACGGCGGCGTGACCTGCCTGGTCAAGGGCTCGCATTCGGCGGGCATGGAACAGGTCGTGAAGGCGCTCGAAGGCGCGGTGAAGAAGGAGGGCGCGTCCGATGCTGCTTGAACTCGCGGACTGGATGGCGCGGCACTTCACCACGCTGCACCTGTTCCAGTACATCACCTTCCGCACCATCATGGCCGCGCTCACCGCGCTGGCGGTGTCGCTGCTGCTGGGCCCGGCGCTGATCCGCAAGCTGGCGGCGCTGAAGGCGGGCCAGGTGGTGCGCAGCGACGGCCCGCAGACGCATCTCTCCAAGGCCGGCACGCCGACCATGGGCGGCGTGATGATCCTGCTCGCGGTGACCGTCGCCACGCTGCTGTGGGCGGACCTGCGCAACCGCTACGTGTGGGTGGTGCTGGCGGTGATGCTGGCGTTCGGCGTGATCGGCTTCTACGACGACTACCGCAAGCTGGTGCTGAAGGACAGCCGCGGCCTGGCCTCGCGCTGGAAATATTTCTGGCAGTCGGTGTTCGGCCTGTGCGCGGCGCTGTTCCTGTACTTCACCGCGCCGCATGCGATAGGCAATGCGCCGGTGGCGGAAACCGCGCTGTTCCTGCCGCTGTTCAAGCACGTGGCGATTCCGCTGGGCGTGTTCTTCGTGGTGGTGGCCTATTTCATCGTCGTGGGCTTCTCCAACGCGGTGAACCTCACCGATGGCCTCGACGGCCTCGCCATCATGCCCACGGTGCTGGTCTCCGGCGCGCTGGGCGTGTTCGCCTATCTGGCCGGCAACAAGGTGTTTTCCGAATACCTGGGCATTCCCTCGATCCCCGGGGCGGGCGAACTGTCGATCTACTGCGGCGCGCTGGCCGGCGCGGGGCTGGGTTTCCTGTGGTTCAACACCTATCCCGCCCAGGTGTTCATGGGCGACGTGGGTGCGCTGGCGATCGGCGCCGCGTTGGGCTGCATCGCGGTGATCGTGCGGCAGGAGATCGTGCTGCTGGTGATGGGCGGCGTGTTCGTGCTGGAGACCGCCTCGGTGATGATCCAGGTGGCCAGCTTCAAGCTCACCGGCAAGCGCGTGTTCCGCATGGCACCGATCCATCACCACTTCGAGCTGAAGGGCTGGCCCGAGCCGCGGGTGATCGTGCGCTTCTGGATCATCAGCGTCGTGCTGGTGCTGATCGGACTTGCCACGTTGAAGGTGCGCTGACATGTTCGGCTTCGGCACATCGCAGGCGATCAAGCGGCAGGGGCCGCGCGGCAGCTACGACCGGTGGCTGCTGGTCGCGCTGGTCGGGCTCGCCAGCATCGGCGTGGTGATGGTGACCTCCAGCTCGATCGCGGTGGCCGACAGCAGCAAGGAGGGGGCGTTCTATTTCCTGAAGAAGGATTTGTTCTTCCTTGCGCTGGGTGTGGCGGCCGCCGGCGTGGCGATGCGCACCGAGCTGAAGCTGATCGAGAAGCGCGCGTTCCCGCTGCTGGGGCTGGCGGTCGCCCTGCTGCTGGCGGTGTTCGTGCCGCACCTGGGCATGCGCATCAACGGCGCGCATCGCTGGCTGAACCTGGTGGTGACCAGCTTCCAGCCGGTGGAGGCGGTGAAGCTGATCCTGGTGGTCTACCTCGCCAGTTACCTGGTGCGCCATCGCGACAGCATCGAGACGAAGTTCCTCGGCCTGATCAAGCCGATCGCGGTGGCCGGCATCATCGTGCTGCTGCTGCTGGCGCAGCCCGACTTCGGCTCGGCCACGCTGGTGATCTCGGTGACCATCGCGATGGTCTGGCTGGGCGGCGCGCGGCCGCTCTACCTGTTCGTGATGGGCCTGCCGCTGATGCCGCTGCTGGTGATCGCGGCGACCGGCGAAAGCTATCGCGTCAAGCGCCTCACCTCGTTCATGAATCCGTGGGAGCACCCGTTCACCGACGGCTTCCAGCTCACCCAGTCGCTGATGGCGATCGGCCGCGGCGAATGGACCGGCGTGGGCCTGGGCTCCAGCGTATTGAAGTTGTCCTACCTGCCCGAGGCGCACACCGACTTCATCTTCGCGGTGATCGGCGAGGAGCTGGGCCTGGTCGGCGTGGTGCTGGTGATGGGGCTGTTTGCGCTGGCGGTGGGTCGCGGCCTGTATCTCGGCCTCAAGGGTGTCGAGGTGGGCCAGCGCTTCGCCGGCTACATCGCGTTCGGCATCTCGCTGATGCTGGCGATGCAGGCGATCGTCTCGGTGGGCGTGAACCTCGGCGCGCTGCCGACCAAGGGTCTCACCCTGCCGCTGATCAGCTACGGCGGCTCGTCGATGGTGCTGACCTGCGCGATGGCCGGCGTGCTGCTGCGCGCCACCTTCGAGATCAACCGTGCGCTGGACGCGCGGCAGATGGCCAAGCGCATGCCGGAGGCGGTGGCGGCTCCCGACGTGAACGACGCGGTGCGTCCGCGTGAGGCGGCGGTGGCATGAACGTCGCGCAGCGTCCCGTGCTGATCATGGCCGGCGGCACCGGCGGCCACATCTTCCCCGGCCTCGCCGTGGCCGAGACCTTGCGCGCGCAGGGCGTGCCGGTGGCGTGGCTGGGCGCCGTGGGCGGCATGGAAACGAAGGTGGTGCCGGCGCACGGCATCGAGCTGCACGAAATCCGCGTGGGCGGCCTGCGCGGCAAGGGCTGGAAGACGCGTCTCGCGGCGCCGCTGATGCTGGCGCGCGCGCTGTTGTCCGCGTTCGCCGTGCTGCGCCGGCTGAAGCCGCGCAGCGTGCTGTCGATGGGCGGCTACGTGGCCGGCCCCGGTGGCCTGGCCACCCGTCTGCTGCATCGGCCACTGCTGGTGCATGAGCAGAACCGCGTGGCCGGCTTCACCAACCGCAAGCTCGCCGCGCATGCGCAACGCGTGCTGACCGGTTTCGCCGGCGCGCTGCCGAACGCGGAATGGGTGGGCAACCCGGTGCGTGGCGCGATCGCCGCACTGGCGTCGCCGGCACAGCGCTACGCGGGCCGCACCGGCCGCGCGCAACTGCTGGTGCTGGGTGGCAGCCTCGGCGCGCGCGCGTTGAATCTCGCGCTGCCGCAGGCGCTGGCGCTGCTGCCGCCCGAGCGACGTCCCGAGGTGCTGCACCAGTGCGGCAACCGTGGTCTCGACGAGGCGCGCGAGGCGTACGCGAAGGCCGGTGTCGAGGCGCAGGTGGTGCCGTTCATCGAGGACATGGCGGGTACCTACGGCTGGGCCGATCTCGCGGTCTGCCGTGCCGGCGCGCTGACCCTGGCCGAACTCACCGCGGCCGGACTGGGCGCGGTGCTGGTGCCGTTCCCGCATGCGGTGGACGACCACCAGACCCGCAACGCCGAGGCGCTGGTCGCCGCCGGCGCCGCCGAACTGATGCAGGAACGTGATTTGAACGTGGAACGACTGGCGCAACGTCTGGACACGCTGCTTGCCGACCGCGCGCGGCTGCTGGCCATGGCCGAAGCCGCGCGCATGCTGGCCAAGCCCGACGCGGCGGCGGTCATCGCCCGCGCCTGCCTGGAGGTGGCCGCATGACGCCCCGCAGGCTGCTCGCCCACGAAGACCTGATGACCACGTTCCGCCGCGTGCATTTCATCGGCATCGGCGGCGTGGGCATGAGCGGCATCGCCGAGGTGCTGCACAACCTGGGCTATGCGGTGTCGGGTTCGGACAAGGCGAACTCGCCCACCGCGCAGCGCCTCGCCCGGTTGGGCCTGGTGGTGCACGAGGGGCACGACGCCGCGAACGTGGGTGACGCCGATGTGGTGGTGACTTCCAGCGCGATCAGGCCGGACAACCCGGAGCTGGTCGCCGCGCGCGCCGCGCGCATCCCGGTGATCCCGCGCGCGGAGATGCTGGGCGAGCTGATGCGCTTCCGCCGCGGCATCGCGATCGCCGGCACGCACGGCAAGACCACCACGACCAGCCTGGTCGCCAGCGTGCTGGCCGAGGCGAACTACGACCCCACCTTCGTGATCGGCGGCCAGCTCAACGCCGCCGGCGCCAACGCGCGGCTGGGCACCGGCCAGTACCTGGTGGCGGAGGCCGACGAATCGGATGGCTCCTTCCTGCTGCTCTCGCCGGTGATCGCAGCGGTCACCAACATCGACGCCGACCATCTGGAGAACTACCACGGCGACTTCGCCGAGGTGAAGAAGGCCTTCGCCGACTTCCTGCACCGCCTGCCGTTCTACGGCCTGGCCGTGCTGTGCGTGGACGACGCGGAAGTGGCGCAGCTGGCGAAGACCACCACGCGCCGCGTGATGACCTACGGCATCGCCACCGCGGACGCCGACGTGCGCGCCTCCAACGTGGCGCAGCACGGCTTCGAGATGCACTTCGACCTGCACCTGCCCGGTCGCGCCGAGCCGCTGCCGGTGACGCTGAACCTGCCGGGCCGGCACAACGTGCTCAACGCGCTGGCGGCCGCCAGCATCGGCTGGCAGCTGGGCGTCGGTGCCGAGGCCATCGCACATGCACTGGCGAACTTCCAGGGCGTGGGCCGGCGCTTCCACCGTCGGGGCGAAGTCGCGCTGGATCATGGCACGGCGTTGCTGGTGGACGACTACGGCCACCATCCCAGCGAGCTGGCGGCAGTGTTCGCCGCGGCGCGTGGCGGCTGGCCGGAACGACGCCTGGTGGTGGGCTTCCAGCCGCATCGCTACAGCCGCACGCGCGACCTGCTGGACGACTTCGCGAACGTGCTGGCCGAGGCCGATGTGCTGGTGCTCACCGAGGTGTATCCCGCCGGCGAGGCGCCGATCGCCGGTGCCGACGGCCGCGCGCTGGCCCGCGCGGTACGCGCGCGCGGCAAGGTCGATCCGGTGCTGGTCGAGCATCCGCGCGAATTCAAGGACACCTTGCCGGCGCTGCTGCGCGACGGCGACCTGCTGTTGCTGCTCGGCGCCGGCGACATCGGTGCGGCGGCGGTGGAACTGGCGCAGCTGGGCCAACTCAAGACCAAGGGCGCCGCGTGATGGCAATGAACCCTGAAACGCGCATCTCCAACCCCGCCGACTTCGGCCGCGTCGCCGTGGCGATGGGCGGCAGCTCGGCCGAGCGCGAGGTGTCGCTGGATTCCGGCCGCAACGTGCTGGCCGCACTCAGGGCGCGCGGCGTGGACGCGCATGCGATCGACGGCATCCCGGCGTTGCTGGACGCGCTGCGCGCCGGCCACTTCGCGCGCGTGTTCAACATCCTGCACGGCCAGCATGGCGGTGGCGAAGATGGCGTGCTGCAGGGCGCGCTGGAATCGTTGAATGTGCCGTACACCGGTTCCGGCGTGCTCGGCTCGGCGCTGTCGATGGACAAGACGCGCTCCAAGCGCGTGTGGCAGTCGCTGGGCCTGCCCACGCCGAGGTTCGTGGCGCTGCCGCGCGGCGGCGACGCCGCGGCGGTGCATGCAGCGGCGCGCGAGATCGGCTTCCCGCTGATCGTGAAGCCGGCCTGCGAAGGTTCCAGCGTGGGCGTCACCCGCGTGTTCGAGGAGGCGCAGCTGGACAGCGCCGTCGAACTGGCGGCGAAGTATCCCGGCGACCTGCTGATGGAAACCCTGATCGAGGGCGACGAGCTGACCGTCGGCATCCTTGGCCGCGAGGTGCTGCCGTCCATCCACATCGTGCCGAAGGGCGCGTTCTACGACTACAACGCGAAGTACGTCGCCGAAGACACCCAGTACCTGTGCCCGGGCCTGGAAGGCACGGCCGAGACGGAACTGCGCGCGCTGGCGCTGGCCGCGTTCGATGCGCTGGGCTGCGCCGGCTGGGGCCGCGTCGACGTGATGCGCGACCGCCAGGGCCGCAACTGGCTGCTGGAAGTGAACACCGCGCCGGGCATGACCTCGCACTCGCTGGTACCCAAGGCCGCCCGCGCCGCCGGCATCGACTACGAGGCGCTGTGCTGGCGCGTGCTCGAAACGAGCTTCCGGGGGGATGCATGAGGGGAAGCGCCCGCCTCATCGCCTGGTGCCTGGTCGCCGCCTTGCTGGCGCTGCCCATCGTGGGCGTGCTGAACGGCTGGTTCGCGGCCAACCGCTGGCCGGTGACCCGGCTCACGGTGCAGGGCGAATTCAGGCACGTGAGCATGGAGCAGATCCGTGCCGCGGTATTGCCGCGCCTCGGCAAGGGCTTCTTCGCGCTGAATCTCGACAGCGTGCAACAGGCGGTGGCGGCGCTGCCGTGGGTGGAGTCGGTGGAGGCGCGCAAGCGCTGGCCGGACACCCTGCAGCTGCGCGTGATCGAGCGCCAGCCGTTCGCGCGCTGGAACGGCAAGCAGCTGATCAGCCGGCAAGGCAAGGTGTTCGAGGCGCCGATCGGCACGGCCGACGCCGCCACGCTGCCCGACCTCGAGGGGCCGGACGACCATCTCGCCGAGGTGGTGAGCTTCTACGCCGACGTGCGCAAGGCCTTCACCGGCACGCATCTCGTGATCAACGGCGTGGCGCTCACCGCACGCGGCAGCTGGAGCGTCACCACCGCGGCCGGCGCGCGCATCGTGATCGGCGACCGCGATCTCGCCGGCGCGCGGCTGCGTCGTTTCCTCGATGTCTATCCGCAACTGATGGCCGGCCACGACGAGGGTTTCGTCTACGCCGACCTGCGCTACACCAACGGGTTCGCCGTGCGATGGCCGCAGCAGGCGCCCGCCGCCGCCAAGGCAGGAGCCGTGCGCCGCACATGAGAGCCTGTTCAATGCCTTCGCATAGCTCGCGTTGTCCTGCCTTGGCCGCCATGCGGCAGGCGCGGCGCCGCGCCTGCCTGGCTGGCAGGTCAAGCCGCGCGCTGCCGCATGGCGGCCAAGGCAAGACAACCCGGAGGGCCGGGTCTGTTTGCCCACATCCCTGCGTCATCACTCGGTCGTGGACGGACGTCCACTCCCTCTTTCTTCCTTGGTCTGCGCGCAAACAGCTCCCGGCGCGAGCTATGCGAAGGCATTGAACAGGCTCTGAGGACGCCATGCATATGAAGACGCGCAACGACAGGCAGCTGGTGGTCGGCCTCGATATCGGCACCTCCAAGGTGACCGCGATCGTGGGCGAGTACGAGCCCGGCGAGCCGATCACCGTGATCGGCATCGGCACCCATGTGTCGCGCGGCATGCGCAAGGGCATGGTGGTGGACATCGAATCCACCGTGCACTCGATCCAGCGCGCCGTGGAAGAGGCCGAGCTGATGGCCGGCTGCGACATCCGCTCGGTGTGCGCCTCGATTTCCGGCAGCCACCTGGAAACCCGCAACTCGCACGGCAACGCGGCGATCCGCGACCGCGAAGTGACGCCCGGCGACCTGGAGCAGGTGCTGGAGGCGGCCAGCGCGGTGGCGATCCCGGCCGACCACAAGGTGCTCTACAAGGAGCCGCAGGAATACCGCATCGACGGCCAGGACGGCATCCGCTCGCCGGTGGGCATGAGCGGCGTGCGACTGGAGGCGAACGTGCACCTGGTCACCGGCGCGGCGGCGGCGGTGCAGAACATCACCAAGTCGATCCAGCGCTGCGGGCTGTCGGTGGACGAGCTGGTGCCCTCGGCGCTGGCCAGCGCGAAGGCGGTGCTCACCGACGACGAGCGCGAGCTGGGCGTGTGCCTGGTCGACATCGGCGCCGGCACCACCGACATCGCGATCTACACCCAGGGCTCGATCCGCTACACCGCGTCGCTGCCGATCGGCGGCGACCAGGTCACCGGCGACATCGCCTACGGCGTGCACACGCCGACCGCGCATGCCGAGGAGATCAAGATCAAGTACGCCTGCGCGCAGACCGGGCTGGCGCACGCCGAGGAGACCATCCAGGTGCCCAGCGTGGGCGACCGTCCGCCGCGCCGGCTGGCGCGGCAGGCGCTGGCGCAGAGCGTGCAGGCGCGCTACGAGGAAATCTTCGAGATGGTGCAGGACCGGCTGCGCAGCTCCGGCTACGAAAGCCTGGTGGCGGCCGGCGTGGTGCTCACCGGCGGCGCCGCGAAGATGGAGGGCGCGCTGGAACTGGCCGAGGAGATCTTCCACAAGATGGTGCGCCTTGGCGTGCCGCAGGAGATCAGCGGCCTTGGCGAGGTGATCAGCAGCCCGCTGCACGCCACCGGCGTGGGCCTGCTGCTGCACGGTTCGCGCCACAACGCCCCGGCGCGCGGCGCCGGCCCGGCGCTGGGCAACGTCGGCGGCCTCATCGGCAAGTGGCGCAACTGGCTCACGAAGAACTTCTGACGGGCGCCTCGCGAGATGCGAGGTGCCCGGCAAACCCACGGATGGGTTGCCCGTGATCAGGCATCTGAATGCCTGATCACGGAGGCCAGTCCGGACATGCGCCGGGCTGGCCGACCCGAACGACTGCCAGGACGGCCGTCGTTCGGGCAACGGAATACGGCGGCGCAGGAGGCGCGGCCACGGGCGGCGGGATGTCCGCCCACCACCACGGAGCGACAGGAGTCGCCACCCGCGGTTACAACGACAACAACTCTGGAGGACGGGAAATGTTCGAACTGATCGAGAAACTTGCACCCAACGCAGTCATCAAGGTTGTCGGCGTGGGCGGCGGCGGCGGCAATGCCGTGGCGCACATGATCAACGCCAACATCGAGGGCGTGGAGTTCATCGTCGCCAACACCGATGCGCAGGCGATGACCAGCTGCAATTCGCGCACCCACCTGCAACTGGGCTCCAACGTCACCAAGGGCCTCGGCGCCGGCGCCAATCCCGAAGTGGGCCGCCAGGCCGCGCTGGAGGACCGCGAGCGCATCGAGGCGATGCTGGAAGGCGCCGACATGGTGTTCATCACCGCTGGCATGGGCGGCGGCACCGGTACCGGCGCCGCACCGGTGGTGGCGCAGCTGGCCAAGGAAAAGGGCATCCTCACCGTGGCGGTGGTCACCAAGCCGTTCCCGTTCGAGGGCCGTCGCCGCATGCAGGTGGCGATGAAGGGCATCGAGGACCTCAGCCAGCACGTCGACTCGCTGATCACCGTGCCGAACGAGAAGCTGCTCAGCGTGCTCGGCCGCGAGGTCACCCTGATCAACGCGTTCAAGGCGGCCAACAACGTGCTGCAGGGTGCGGTGCAGGGCATCGCCGACCTGATCACCGCGCCGGGCCTGATCAACGTCGACTTCGCCGACGTGCGCACGGTGATGAGCGAGATGGGCCAGGCGATGATGGGCACCGGTACCGCCAGCGGCGACGACCGCGCCCAGGCCGCGGCCGAGGAGGCGATCAAGAACCCGCTGCTGGAAGACGTCAACCTCAACGGCGCCTGCGGCATCCTGGTCAACGTCACCGCCGGCCCCAACCTCACCATGCGCGAGTTCGACGAGATCGGCCGCATCGTCCACGACTTCGCCAGCGAGGACGCCACCGTGGTGATCGGCACTTCGCTCGATGCGGAGCTGAAGGACGAGGTGCGCGTCACCGTGGTCGCCACCGGCCTCAACCGCGCCCCCGCTTCGCGGAACGTGCGGATGGTGGAGCAGAAGCAGGTGGAGATGCGCCAGCGTCCGCGTCCGGTGGTGTTGCGTACCGGCACCGGCAACGAGGTGGTCGACTACGCGCAGCCCGAGTCGGTGATCACCACCAACCCGCGCAGCGAGGCACCGGCGAAGAGCCAGGACAATGGCCTGGAGTACCTGGATATCCCGGCCTTCCTGCGGCGCCAGGCCGATTGAAGTGGCCGGCGCCTGAACTGGGCGCCCCCGCTTGTTAACAAGGAGTTGAACAAAACGCCTGTCGAACTGGTCATTGCAGGAACATGATGGGTGGACTCGGGTCCGCTGCCGCGGCGAGGTGCCGTGGTTGTCAGCGAACGGCCGTCTGGTGCGTTCGGGCCTGAATCTGCAAGACGATGCGTCAGGGACGCCGCATGATCCCCCGGCCGGGCGGAAGCCCGGACTGGCCGATCCGTTACCCCGGTGCCGGAATCCCGTCCCGGCCCGGGGTATCGTGTCGCCCCCGTGCGCGCAGCGTGCGGAGAACCATGTCCGTGGCGCATCTTCCGGGATGAAGGGCGCATGAAGGTCCGACCAGACTGTACGGTACGGTTTGCTATTGCAGCTGGTTAAAACTGTGTTAGCATCCGACCCCTGATTGGCTGCTACTTGGCAGGTACCAACGACAATGATCAAGCAGCGCACGCTCAAGAACATCATCCGCGCCACCGGCGTGGGTCTGCATACCGGCGACAAGGTGTACATGACCCTGCGCCCTGCCGCGCCCAACACCGGCATCGTGTTCCGCCGCACGGATCTCAATCCGCCGGTGGACATCCGTGCGCGTCAGGACAACGTGGGCGACACCCGCCTTTCCACCACGTTGATGAACGGCGAGGTGCGCGTTGCCACGGTCGAACACCTGCTGTCGGCGATGGCCGGCCTCGGCATCGACAACGCCTACGTGGATCTGTCGGCCCCCGAAGTGCCGATCATGGACGGCAGCGCCGGTCCCTTCGTGTTCCTGCTGCAGTCCGCCGGCATCGAGGAGCAGAACGTCGCCAAGCGCTTCATCCGCATCAAGAAGCCGGTGAAGGTGCAGGAAGGCGACAAGTGGGCCAGCTTCGAGCCGTTCGAGGGCTTCAAGGTCGGTTTCTCGATCGAGTTCAACCACCCCATCATCTCGAAGCGCACCTCGCGCGCCGAGATCGACTTCTCCACCACCTCGTTCGTGAAGGAAGTGAGCCGCGCGCGCACCTTCGGCTTCATGCGCGACATCGAGATGCTGCGCGAACACAACCTCGCGCTGGGCGGTTCGATGGACAACGCCGTGGTGCTGGACGACTACCGCGTGCTCAACGAGGACGGCCTGCGTTACGAGGACGAGTTCGTCAAGCACAAGATCCTCGACGCGATCGGCGATCTCTACCTGCTCGGTCACAGCCTGATCGGCGCCTACCATGCGCACAAGTCCGGCCACGAGCTCAACAACAAGCTGTTGCGCACCCTGATGGCCGATGCCTCGGCCTGGGAAGAAGTCAGCTACCAGGACGATCCGGCCACCTCGCCGATCTCCTACGCCCATCCCGCCCAGGCGATCTGATCGCGCGCATCGCGACAGTCGACAGGCAAGCAACCCAAAACCGCCGCATCCCGTGATGCGGCGGTTTTTTATTGAAGAGTGCGGCCACGGATGGGCGCCCGTTTGATCCTCGCGATCAGGGATGATCGCAAGGGTATGCTTGAAGAGTGCGGCCAGGATGGCCGCCCGTTTGATCCTCGCGATCAGGGATGATCGCAAGAGTATGTTTGAAGAGTGCGGCCACGGATGGGCGCCCGTTTGATCCTCGCGATCAGGGATGATCGCAAGGATAAGCTTGAAGAGTGCGGCCACGGATGGGCGCCGGTTCGATCCTCGCGATCAGGGCGATCGCAACAATCACCTGCCGGTCTTGGCCAGCGCGGCCAGCCGGCCGAACAGTTCGCGCCACTCGGGATCGGTCGTGGCCAAGGCTGCGGCACGCAGGTGGACCGCAGCCCCGGGCGACAGCGCGCGCGCGCGTTCGGGTTCCAGCTCGATCCGTGGCAACGGGCTCACCTTGATCCCGATCGCCTCGGCGCGGATGTCGAGGCTGCGCGCAGTCGTGAGAACCTGCGCCTGCAACAGGCGCAGCCGCGTGGCCCAGGCGGGCGTGGCGGCGAGGAACAGCAGCCGGCCGCCGCGCAGGTTGGCGAAGCGCACCTGCTCGCGCAGCGGCAGCGGCAGGGTCTGGCGCAGCGCGCGGTCCAGCGCATCCAGCGCGGCGGCCCTGCCGGCAAGAGTGGCGAAGGATCCGCAGGCGCCGAGCGCTTGCGGACCGCGGGGACGCGAGGCAGCGCGGGACATGACCGACGGCTCCGGAATGGGGCGATGCGACGATGATACCCGCCGCACGCCGCGCACGCCGCCCTTGAATCCGCAGGCCGGCGCCGCCATGCCGGAAGTCCCGGGACCTTGGCCATGGGTACCGCCCGGGCCCGTGTAGTAACATGCCCGTTTGGGTTGCGCCAAGGCGCGGCCCCTTGTCCCCGTCATCCGGAAGATCGATGCTCAATCGTGCCCTCACCAGCATTTTCGGCAGCCGCAACGAGCGCGTGCTGCGCCAGTTGTCGCGGATCGTGGTGCGCATCAACGCGCTGGAACCCGAATTCGAGAAGCTGAGTGACGAGGCGCTGCGGGGCAAGACCGAAGAATTCAAGCAGCGCGTCGCCGGCGGCGAGTCGCCGGACAAGCTGCTGCCGGAGGCTTTCGCGGTGGTGCGCGAGGGTGCCAAGCGCGTGCTCGGCATGCGGCACTACGACGTGCAGCTGATCGGCGGCATGGTGCTGCACCAGGGCAAGATCGCCGAGATGCGCACCGGCGAGGGCAAGACCCTGGTGGCCACGCTGCCGGTGTACCTCAACGCGCTGGAAGGCAAGGGCGTGCACGTGGTCACCGTGAACGACTACCTGGCCCGTCGCGACGCGGCGCAGATGGGCAAGCTGTACGGTTTCCTCGGCCTGACCACCGACGTGGTGTGGCCGGGCATGGAGCACGCCGACAAGCACAAGGCCTACGCCGCCGACATCACCTACGGCACCAACAACGAGTTCGGCTTCGACTACCTGCGCGACAACATGGCACTCAGCAAGGAGCAGCGCTATCAGCGCGGCCTGCACTACGCCATCGTCGACGAAGTGGACTCGATCCTGATCGACGAGGCGCGTACCCCGCTGATCATCTCCGGCCCGGCCGAGGACTCGCCGCAGCTCTACATCGCGGTGAACAAGATCGTGCCGCGCATGATCCGCCAGCAGGAGGAAGAGGGCGCCGGCGACTACTGGGTCGACGAGAAGCAGAAGCAGGTGCACTTGTCCGAGGACGGCATGCAGCATGCCGACGAGCTGCTGCGCGAGACCGGCGTGATCAGCGAGGACAGCGGCCTGTACGACTCCAAGAACCTCGCCGTGGTGCACCACCTCAACGCCGCGCTGCGCGCCAACGCGATCTACCAGCGTGACGTGGACTACATCGTGCGCGACGGCGAGGTCATCATCGTCGACGAGTTCACCGGCCGCACCCTGCCGGGCCGGCGCTGGTCCGACGGCCTGCACCAGGCGGTGGAGGCGAAGGAAGGCGTGCCGATCCAGCGCGAGAACCAGACGCTGGCCACGGTGACGTTCCAGAACCTGTTCCGCATGTACAAGAAGCTGTCCGGCATGACCGGCACGGCCGACACCGAGGCGTTCGAGTTCCAGAGCATCTACGGCCTGGAAGTGGTGGTGATCCCCACCCACAAGCCGATGATCCGCAAGGACAACGCCGACCTGGTCTTCCTCGGCCAGCAGGCCAAGTACAACTCGGTGATCGAGGACATCAAGGACTGCCACAAGCGCGGCCAGCCGGTGCTGGTCGGCACCACCTCGATCGAGGTGTCCGAGCTGTTGTCCGAACAGCTGCGCAAGGCCAAGGTCGCGCACGAGGTGCTGAACGCCAAGCAGCACGAGCGCGAGGCCCACATCGTGGCCCAGGCCGGCGCGCCGGGACAGGTGACGATCGCCACCAACATGGCCGGCCGCGGTACCGACATCGTGCTCGGCGGCAGCCTGGAGGCGGCACTGGCCACGCTGCCGGCGGAGGCCACCGAGGTCGACCGCGCCCGCGTCAAGGCCGAGTGGAAGAAGCTGCACGAGCAGGTTCTCGCTGCCGGTGGCCTGCACATCATCGGTACCGAGCGGCACGAGTCGCGCCGCATCGACAACCAGCTGCGCGGCCGTTCCGGCCGCCAGGGCGACCCGGGTTCCTCGCGCTTCTACCTGTCGCTGGAGGACAACCTGCTGCGCATCTTCGGTGGCGAGGGCCTGATCCGCTGGATGAAGCGCTTCGGCATGAAGGAAGACGACGCGCTCGAAGACAAGATGATCAGCCGCCAGATCGAGAAGGCGCAGCGCAAGGTCGAGCAGCACAACTTCGACATCCGCAAGCACCTGCTCGAATTCGACGACGTCGCCAATGACCAGCGCAAGGTGATCTACCGCCAGCGCGACGAGCTGCTGGAGGGCGAGGACGTTTCCGCCACCGTGGCCGACATCCGCAACGACGTGGTCGAGAGCATCGTGCGCGACCACGTGCCGCCGGACAGCATCGACGAGCAGTGGGACATCCCCGGCCTCGACCGTGAGCTGGAAAGCCGGTTCGGCCTGTCGCTGGACTTGCCGCACTGGCTGGAGCAGCAACCGGAAATCGATGCGCCGATGATCCTCGAACACGTGCGCGACGGCGTGGAGGGGCTGTTCCGGGCCAAGGAGGCGCAGATCGGCGCCGAGACCATGCGCCAGCTTGAGAAGCACATCATGCTGACCGTGGTCGACAACGCCTGGAAGGAACATCTGGCGAACATGGACTACCTGCGACAGGGCATCTATCTGGTGGGCTACGCGCAACAGGACCCCAAGCAGGCATTCAAGCGCGAATCGTTCCGGCTGTTCTCCGACATGCTCGACCGCATCAAGGCCGAGGTGGTGCAGATGCTGGCGCGCATCCGCATCCGCAGCGAGGAGGAAGTCGCCGCGATGGAGGCCGAGCAGCAGCGCCTTGCCGAGCGCCTGCAGCGGCAGATGCTGGCCAGCGGCGGCGGCGCGCCCACCGGCGGCCTCGAGGCCGATCCGGCCGGCGCCCTGCAGCTGCAGCAGCCGGACACGCCACGCGTGGGCCGCAACGATCCCTGCCCGTGCGGCTCGGGCAAGAAGTACAAGCACTGCCACGGCCAGCTGGCCTGAGGCGAAGACATGAAAAACCCCGCCTCGGCGGGGTTTTTCGTGTCGCATGCCTGCATGGGTGTCTTGCAGGGGGCTTCGGGTTTGTTCGGCGGAAATCAAAAGCCCGCGCTGTTTGTGCCGGGGAAAGCACTTCCTGTGCTTTCCCTGACTCGCCCCGGTTGCTCGGTGGCCAACCGGGACTCCACTGCGCGGCGGCCGCCACGCAGCATGTGATCCATCCATGGATCGGGGACTGACAGGTCGCCTGCGGCCCGTCAGTCCCCGCCGCCGGGCGGCCGCTTGCGGTGCGGTTCGGCGTTCACGGCGATGTAGCGTGGTTCCTCGCTGTCCAGCTGCAGCGCGGTGAGCTGGCCACCCCACACGCAGCCGGTGTCGATCGCGTATACGCCGAGGCCCGCGAAACGGCCCAGTGCAGACCAGTGGCCGCAGACGATGCGCGTCTCGCGGCGGCGCATGCCGGGCACCTCGAACCAGGGGTACAGCCCGGGCCGCTGGGTACCGGGCTCGCCCTTGCCCTCGAAATCGATGCGGCCATTGACGTCGCAGTAGCGCATGCGGGTAAGCAGGTTGATCGTGGCGCGGTGACGGTCCAGTCCCTGCAGGCGGCTCGACCAGCTGGCCGGGCGGTTGCCGAACAGGTTGCGGAGGATGCGCGGATGACGCGGGCTGGAGAGTTCGCGCTCCACTTCCTGCGCGGCTTTCTGGGCCTGCCGCAGCGTCCACGCAGGTGCGAGGCCGGCGTGGATCATGGTCCAGCCGAGCTGCTCGTCGTGGTGCAGCAGCTTCTGCGAGCGCAGCCATTCGAACAGCACCGGCGCGTCGTCGGCGAACAGCACTTCGCGCAGTTCCGGATTCACCTTGGCCTGGGCCTCGGGCTTGCGCAGCGCGATCGCCAGCAGGCTGAGGTCGTGATTGCCCAGGGTGATGACGCATTGCTCGCGCAGGCCGTGGATCAGCCGCAGCGTGGCCAGCGACTGGCCGCCCCGGTTCACCAGGTCACCACAGAACCACAGCCGGTCCGCCACCGGGTCGAAGCGCAGCTTGTCCAGCAGGCGCTGCAGTTCCGGGTAGCAACCCTGCACGTCGCCGATCGCGTAGGTGGCCATCAGCGCGTCGCCATCAGTGCAGCGTGCGCGGGATGGACAGGGTGAACGACGGAATCGGCGCCTCGAAACGGGTGCCGTCGTCGGCCAGCATCTGGTAGCAGCCGCCCATGGTGCCCACCGGGGTCTCCAGCACCGCACCGGAGGTGTATTCGTAGTCGTCGCCCGGGCGCATCCACGGCTGCTCGCCCACCACGCCGTCGCCGCGGACTTCCTCGACCTTGCCGTTGGCGTCGGTGATCACCCAGTGCCGGGCCAGCAGCTGCGCGGGCACGCTGCCCGCGTTGCGCAGCGTGATGGTGTAGGCGAACACGTAGCGGTTGTCGTCGGGGCGGGACTGGTCGGGGACGAAACGGGTCGTGACCTGCACGTCGATCGTGTAGGGGTTGTTAGCGCTCATGCGGCGATTGTAAGGCCTGTCGCCGGCGAACGGTCGCCGCATGCACGCAACGTGCACGGGCAGATTCAGCGGCTGCCGAGCCGCTTGGCCAGACGCACGAAATCCGCTGGCGCCAGCGTCTCGGCGCGCGCCTTGGGATCGACGTCAGCGCCGCGGATCGCGTCGGCGTCGAGCAGCTGCCGCAGCGCGTTGCCCAGCGTCTTGCGGCGCTGGCCGAAGGCCGCCTTCACCACTGCGTGCAGCAGTTCGGGATCGGCGTCGTGGCGCTCGTGCGGTGCCAGCGGCACCACCCGCACCACCGCCGAATCCACCTTGGGCGGCGGCCGGAACGCTTCCGGCGGCACCTCGAACAGCGGCACCACCCTGCAGGCCAGCTGCAGCATCACCGACAGCCGGCCATAGACCTTGCTGCCGGGTTCCGCGGCCATGCGCTCGACCACTTCCTTTTGCAGCATGAAGTGCATGTCCTCGATCACCGCCGCGTGCTCGACGCAGTGGAACAGGATCGGGCTGGAGATGTAGTAGGGCAGGTTGCCGGCGATGCGCAGGCGCGCCACGCCATGCCGGTGCGCCAGCGCGGTCAGGTCCACCTTCAGCACGTCGGCGTGGACGATGGCCAGTTCGCCGACTTCCGCGGCGCGGGCCTTCAGCGCGGGAATCAGGTCGGTGTCCAGCTCGATCGCGGAGAGCGTGTGCGCGGCAGCCAGCAGCGGCAGGGTGAGCGCACCTTCGCCGGGGCCGATCTCCACCAGAAAATCGCCATCGCGCGGCGCGATCGCGCGCACGATGTCGTCGATGTAGCGGCGGTCGTGCAGGAAGTGCTGGCCGAAGCTTTTCTTGGGGCGAGCAGGAGCGTGGTTCATGGCGTCTGTCGCCGGAGCGGCCCATCACCCCGGCCTTCTCCACGCAGGAGCAGGGGCGAAGAGCGGGCGATGAGACTCAGCGCCATATCCGCGGCGGCGATCAGGCTGGCGGGATCGGCGCGGCCGCTGCCGGCGAGGTCGAGCGCGGTGCCATGGTCGACCGAGGTGCGGATGAAGGGCAGGCCGAGGGTGAGGTTCACGGTGCGGTCGAAGGCTTCGCTTTTCAGCACCGGCAGCGCCTGGTCGTGGTACATCGCCAGCACCGCGTCGTAGCGTGCCCGCTGCGCGGGCACGAAGGCGGTGTCGGCGGGCAATGGGCCGATCAGCTGCATGCCTTCGGCGCGCAGGTCGTCCAGCAGCGGGATGATGGTGTCCAGTTCCTCGCGGCCGAGGTGGCCACCCTCGCCGGCGTGCGGGTTGAGGCCGAGCACGGCGATGCGCGGGGTGGCGACGCCGAACTTCGCGCGCAGCTCCGCGTGCACGATGCGCAGCGTGCGTTCCAGTGCGGTGCGGGTGATCGCGGCAGGCACGGCGCTCAATGGCAGGTGCGTGGTGGCCAGCGCCACGCGCAGCTCGGGGCTGGCCAGCATCATCACCACGTCGGCGCCGGTGCGCTCGGCGAAGAACTCGGTGTGGCCGCTGAAGCGGATGCCGGCCTCGTTGATCGTGGCCTTCTGCAGCGGCGCGGTGACCACGGCGGCGTAGCGGCCGGCCAGGCAGCCGTCGGCGGCCTCGGCCAGGGTGGCGAGCACGTGCCGTGCGTTGCGCGGATCGGGTCGGCCGGGAATTTCCGTGGCGCCCAGTGGCACGTGGTGCACGCGCAGGCTGCCGTCGCCGCGCTGGTCGCGCGGCGTACCGTCATCGTCGACCAGTGCGAGGTGCAGGCCGCAGCGCGCGGCGGCGCGTTCGAGCAGATTGCGGTCGGTGACCGCCACCAGGTCCGCCGCCAATGGCGTGGCGGCCAATCGCGCGATCAGTTCCGGACCGATCCCGGCCGGCTCACCGGCGGTGACGGCGAGCCGTGGGAGCGCCATGCCGGCGATCCCCGGTCAGGAGGCTTTCCCGGCGTCTGCCGGCGTGTTGACGTCGTCGCGCAGCGCGGGCACCAGCACGTTGATGTAGGCATTCGCGCGCAGGTCGCGCAGGAAGTCGTCGTAGGCCTGTTCGGCCTTGCGGTTGCCGATCGCCTGGCGTGCCTGCTCGCGTTCCATCTGGGTGGTGAGATCGCTCTGGCGGGTGCCCAGCAGCTGCAGGATGTCCCAGCCGTCGCTGGTCTGGAACGGCTGCGAGACCTGGTTCTCCTTCAGCTGGCCGAGCTGCTGCGCGATCGCGCTGCCCCAGGCCTGCTGCGCGAACCAGCCCATGTCGCCGCCGAGGTTGGCGGTGGTGTCGTCCTTGGAGTTGTCCTTGGCCAGCTTGGCGAAGTCCGCATGCTTGTTGACGATCTGGTCGTACAGCTCCTGCGCCTTCTGCTGTGCCTGGTCCGGCGTCATCAGCTCGCTGGGCTTGAGCAGGATCTGCCGTGCGTGGTACTCGGTGACGATCTGCTTGGACGGTTCGCGCTGGCCGACCAGCTTGAGGATGTGGAAGCCGGTGGGACCGCGCAGCGCGGAGCTGACGTCGCCGGGCTTCATGTTGGCCACGGTGTCGGCGAAGGCCGGCGGGATCTCGTCCATGCGGCGCCAGCCGAGGTCGCCGCCGTCCAGCGCGTCGGGCGCGTCGGAGTAGCGGATCGCCGCGGCGTTGAAGTCCATGCCGCCTTTGATCGCGTTGATCGCCTGTTCGGCCTTGGCCGCGGCGGCCTGGATCGCGGCGGCATCGGCGCCGCCCGGGATGCTGATCTGGATATGCGCCAGGTGCACCTCGCCTGCCTTGTAGCTGGGGCTGGCCAGCAGGTTGTCGATCTCGCTGTCGGTGACCGACACCGAGTCGTGCACCACGCTCTGGTGCAGCTGCTGCACGGTGAGCTGGTCGGCCAGTTGCTGGCGGAAGGAAGCGAAGTCCTGGCCGGTGCGCTCGACTTCGGCGCGCAGCTGGTCGGGGCTCATCTTGTTCTGCTGGGCCACCTGGGCCACGGCCTGGTCGACCTGGGCATCGGAGACGTGCACGCCCTGGTCGTCGGCCTTCTGCAGCTGCAGCCGCATCAGGATCAGCCGGTCCAGCACCTGCTGCTGCAGCACGTTCATCGGCGGCAACTGACCGGGCTGGCTGGCGTACTGCTGCTGGATCGAGTGCACCGCGTTGTCGAGTTCGCTTTGCAGGATCACGTCCTCGTTCACCACGGCCACGATGCGGTCCAGCGACTGGGTCTGGCCGGCAGGCGCGCCGGTATTGGGCAGCAACTGCGCCTGCGCGGGCAGCGCGAGCACGAGGGCGGGCAGGAGCAGGGCGAGGAATCGCTTCATCAGGGAGCAGCCGGAAGGTGGATACAGCGGTTTATTGATAGCCGAGAATATCACGGTGCAGCAGTGGGTCGATCTGGCCGCCGGTGGAACCCATGCCCTTGAAGACGACTTCGAACATCACCGCGTTGTCGCGCAAGTTGGTCTGGCCCGGCGTCGTGGGCGGTGCAACCCCGTAGTAGCCCTGGTTCACGTAGCTGCGGTCGACCAGCCGCAGGGTGACGCAACAACTGTCGTATTCCACGCCGGCCAGCGCCTCGATCGTGCCCTTCAGCGGGGTGACCACGCCCTTGATCGGCTCGGCGTACGTCCATGCGCCGATCAGGCGCCAGCGCTCGGACAGCGGGTAGACCGCCGAGACGCTGTATTGTTCCATCAGCCCCTTGCGGTAGCGGTAGGCGAAGTTGACCACCCCGTCCAGGCCCAGCCGCCCCTGCAACTGCAGCATCGCCATGTCGGTGCGGCGGGTGTTCGGGCTCCACTGGTAGGAACTGTTGACGTGCCAGCGGTCGCTGAACTGCAGGTCCAGCTGGGCCACGTACGATGAGCCGGACCAGTCGGTGGCCGGCGACACCGTGTTCGCACCGTTCGGCATCTGCACCTCCTGCGGGGTGAAGTAGCGGATCTGGCCGAAGCTGGCGGACAGGCGCTCCACGCCGCCGTCGTCGAGCAGGCGGGTGGTGACCGCGGCAGTGAGGTTGTTCGCGTTCATCTGGCGGTCGGCGCCGGCGAACTGGTTGGTGGAGAACAGCTGCCAGTAGTCGAACGTCATCAGACTGCTGTCGAACAGCGGCAGGTTGTCCTGGTTGCGGTACGGCACGTAGAGGTAGTACAGCCGAGGCTCCAGCGTCTGCGTGTAGCTCTGGCCGAACAGCGAGATGTTGCGGTCGAACACCAGGCCGCTGTCGACGCTGACGATCGGCAGCGATCGGCTGGGCGACTTCTGCATGAATGGCGTCGAAGTGCCGCTGCCCAGCAGTCCGTAGTAGCCGTAGTCCTGGTAGCCGTTGCTGAGCTGGTAGTCGGTGTAGCGCCACGCGACGCGTGGGCGCACGAACCATGCCGGCGTGCCGAAGTCCGCACCGATCCATGGCTCGATGTCCTCGCGGCTGCCTTCCACGTAGCCCGGCTTGCGGAACGCCACGAACTGGTTGGTCATGCCGAATTCCAGCCAGCGGTTCAGCGGCAGGTCCACGTTGAAATTGGCGTACGGCAACTGCCGGTAGGGCAGCGACGCATCGGTGAGGAACGGGTTCATGTTCTGGTAGGCGGTGCCGCCCACCGAGGCGTTCCACCACTTGCCGCCGCCCGCGATCTGCGCGCTGGAAGTCAGTATGTACACCGGGGCGCCGCCCAGGTCGTTGCCGAAGTCGTAGTAGAAGCTGTTGTCGGAGCTGCGGTCGATCGAGGTGCTGAAGTTCCAGCTCTGCCACAGGTGCACGGTGTCGGTGAGGGTGACCCGGTAGCGCCGCGTGCCCTGGGTGTCGCTGGTGGTGCCCGGATCGTTGGTGCCATGGTCGTTCGGCACGTATTGCACGTCCATCGTGCTGCTGCTGCCCGGCACCATGTAGCGGAACTCGCCGTCCAGCATCGGGCCGCGCAAGGTGTAGATGCGCGGATCCAGCGTGGCGTCGTAGTTCGGCGCGAGGTTCAGGTAGAACGGTGTGCTGAGCATGTAGCCCGAGCGGCTGGTGTGGCCGATCGTCGGGTACAGGAAGCCGGTCATGCGCCGGTTGTCCACCGGGAAGCTGAACCAGGGCAGGTAGAGCACGGGCACGTTGCCGACGCGGAAAGTGGCGTTGTGCGCCACGCCGCGGCCGGTCTCCTTGTTGACGGTGATCGACTTGCCGCGGAACTCCCACACGTGGTGGCCGACGTCGCAGGTGGAGTAGGTGGCTTTCGTGTAGAGGGTGTGGTCGGCGTCGAACATCTGCGCCTGGTTGGCCACGCCATTGCCGCGCGAGTCCAGCATCTGGTAGCGCACGTCGTCGGCGATGCCGGTGCTGGCATCGTCGTTGCCGCGGGCGTGGGTGGCGGCCATCAGCTGGCCGTAGTCCTGGTAGCGCACGTTGCCGCGCGCGTCGTAGTCGGTGGTGTCGTCGTTGTAGTCAACGGTGTCCGCCTGCAGCCGTTGGTCTGCACGGTCCATGCGCACGTTGCCGGAGAGGTGGTAGACGGTCTGGTTGGAGCTGTCCACGTGCTGCGCCCACACGTAGGTGTTGCTGGTGTCGCGCACGCTGCTGTCGCGGCTCAGGGTGGGGTCGTAGAACGCCAGCATCGCGTTCGGGCGGCACATCGCATAGTTGTACGGTCGCGGCGCGCAGTGGAAGGAGCCCAGCGGGCAGACCTGCTCGCTGCCGTCCAGCGAGGTCTTGCGATGCGGCCCCGTGCCACTGGCCACGGCGTCGATCGGGCCGCCGGCCAGGGCGAGGGCGGCGGCAACCGCCAGCAGGCGTCGTGGAGGGAGCTTGCGCGTCACAATGGAAACCCGGCGGCCGTGAGGCCCGTAAAGCTAGCAGAAAGACCCCGGATCAGGCAGACATGCCAGGCCGCGACACGCAACGAGGATTCAGTCATGAACGAACCCGGGCTGGTCAGGAGCGAGGCGGAATGGCGCATCGAGGTGCGCTGCGCACATGGCGACTCGCATCTGGGCCGCGTGTTCCCCGACAGCCCCGGGCCCACCGGGCTGCGCTACTGCATCAACTCGTTGGCGCTGGATTTCGTGCCGGAGTAGGGCCGGCTTCAGCCGCGACCAACCGGCAACGAATCGCGGCTGAAGCCGCTCCTACTCCAGCAACTCTCCGACATGCGCCGCCGTGCTGGCCGCCAGCGCGGCGAGGTCGTAGCCGCCTTCCAGCGTGGAGACCAGCCGGCCGCCGGCGTGCTGGTTCGCCAGCTCGACCAGCTTTGCGGTGATCCAGGCATAGTCCTCGCTGCCCAGGCAGAGCCCGGCCAGCGGGTCGTTCCGGTGGGCGTCGAAGCCGGCGGAGACCAGCAGCAGCTGCGGCCTGAAGGCGCGGATGCGCGGCAACAGGTCGCCTTCCCACAGCTCGCGGAACAGGCAGGAGCCGTCGCCGGCCGACAGCGGCCGGTTGAGGATGTTGCCGGCACCGCGTTCGCCCGGGCTGCCGCTGCCCGGGTACAGCGGCATCTGGTGGCTGGAGGCGAACAGCACGCGCGGCTCGCGCCAGAAGATGTCCTGGGTGCCGTTGCCGTGGTGCACGTCGAAGTCGGCGATCGCCACGCGCTTCAGGCCATGTGCCGCCAGCGCGTGCGCCGCGGCCACCGCCACGTTGTTGAACAGGCAGAAGCCCATGGCCTGCTCGCGAGTCGCGTGGTGGCCGGGCGGCCGCACTGCACAGAACGCGTGGCGCACGTGGTCGTCGCCGAGCACCGCGTCCACCGCCGCCACCGCGGCGCCGGCGGCGCGCAGCGCGGCCTCGGCAGAGCCGGGTGACAGCACGGTGTCTTCGTCCAGCCGCCGCATCTCGCCGGGCGGCACGGCGGCGAGCATGCGTTCGACATGGGCTGCCGCATGCACGCGCAGCAGCTGTTCGCGGCTGGCACGCGGCGCCTCCACCCGGTCCAGCGCGGCGTAGCGGTCGTGGTCAAGCGCACGCAGCACGGCGGCGAGACGTGCCGGCGCTTCGGGGTGGCCGGGGCCGTTGTCGTGTTGCAGGCAGGCCGGGTGGGTGTACAGCCGCAGCATGCGGCCGCTTCAGCTGGCGGCGGGCTTGCGCCGCCGTTCGTGCTGCCACAGCACCTCGCCGTGGCCGCCGGCGCGGGCGAGCACGCGGCAGAGCACGAACAGCAGGTCGGAGAGGCGGTTGAGGTAGCGCTGCGTCTGTGGCCGCACTTCGGGTTCCAGCTGGCGCAGCGTGATCACCTCGCGCTCGGCGCGGCGGCACACGGTGCGTGCCAGGTGGCAGCAGGCGGCGGCCATGCCGCCGCCGGGCAGGATGAAATCCTTCAGCGGCGGCAGCGGTTCGTTGAAGGCATCCAGCACGCCTTCCAGCCGCGTGACGTCGGCATCCTCGATCATCGCCATGCCGGGGATGCACAGCTCGCCGCCCAGGTCGAACAATTCATGCTGCACCTGGGTCAGCGCCTCGCGCACCGCCGCGTCCACGCCCTCGCAGGCCAGCACCATGCCGATCGTGCTGTTGAGCTCGTCCACGGTGCCGTAGGCGGCCACGCGCGGCGAGTCCTTGGCCACGCGCGAGCCGTCGCCCAGGCCGGTCGTGCCGTCATCCCCCGTGCGGGTATAGATCTTGGACAGGCGGTTGCCCACGTCAGTGCTGGGCGTGGCCGCTGCGCTGCGACAGGCGCGACAGCTGGGTCGCCAGGGCATGCACCACCGCACCCAGCGCCACGTAGAGGGCGGTGCCGGTGAGGAACGGCAGGTACCAGTCGCCGAGGTTGGCGAACCAGGCGCCGAAGCTGCGCGGCGCCGGCACGCTGGCGCTGATCCAGTAGAAGCTGCCGTTGGAGATCAGGTAGCACACGCCCTCGGCGACCAGCAGCGCGGCGACCGCGAGGGCCAGCGTGGAGAGGCGCAGGCCCTGCTGGCGCTTCGCCAGCCAGCTGCCGCCCAGCCACAACGCGCCGTAGGACGGGACCAGGAACCAGTAGCCCGGCGACACGCAGTAGTGGCTCCAGAAATCGATGCCCTGGCCGGTGATGACGAGGTAGTCCACCAGCACCGCCTCGGCCATCAGCAGCGGGAAGGCCCAGCGGCCCTGGCCGCGCAGCCAGAATCCGGCGAGGAAGAACACGCCCCACGAGGCATCCCACAGCGCGTGGTGCAGCAGCGAGGGATGGAAGCGGGTGACGCCCATCACCAGGGCCAGACCCAGGAAGATGGCCAGGCGTCGGGTCGTTGTGGTTGCCATTGTGTACTCCGTGCAGCTCGGCGGGATTCAGACGCCCAGTTTATCCCAATGCGACCGGCCCGATGCGTGGGCATCGCGCTGGCGCGTATCATCCGGTGCATGAATCCCTCCGCATCCCCTGCCGATCGCGGCGTGCTGATCGTCGGTGGCGGCCTGGTCGGCGCCAGCCTCGCCATCGCGCTGGACGCCGCCGGCGTCGCCGCCACCCTGGTCGAGGCCGCCGCGCCGCGCACCGATGCCCAGCCCAGCTACGACGAACGCAACCTCGCGCTGGCCCGGGCCACCGTCAACGGCCTCGCCGCGATCGGCGTGTGGCCGCACGCGGCGGCGCAGGCCGCGCCGATCCGGCACATCCACGTCAGCCGCGCCGGCGAGTTCGGCAGCGCGCGCTTGGCGGCGGCGAAGCACGGCGTCGACGCGCTGGGCTGGACCCTGCCCGCACGCGAGCTGGGCGCGGCGCTGCTGCGCCGGCTGGACGCCTGCACCCGGCTGACCCGGCTTGCGCCCGCGAAGCTGGAGTCGCTGGAAGCACAGCCGGATGGCTGGCGCGCCCGCATCCGCACGGCCGACGGCGAGCGCGCGATCGATGCCTCGTTGCTGGTGGGAGCCGACGGCACCGAATCCTTCGTGCGTCAACAGCTGGGCATCGACGCCGAACGCCACGACTACGGGCAAACCCTGTTCGTCGCCACGGTGACGCCGGAGCGCGCGCATGCCAACCGCGCGTTCGAGCGCTTCGCGGACGCCGGCCCGGTGGCCTTGCTGCCGCTGGCCGAGGGGCGTTGCGGCCTGGTGCTCACCGTGCCCGCGGAAGAGGCCGGCGCGGTTGCCTTGCTGGAGGACGATGGTTTCATCGCGCTGGCGCAGCAGCGTTTCGGCTGGCGGCTCGGTCGTCTTTCGCGGCCCGGCAAGCGCCATCCCTATGCGATCCATCGCGTGGCCGCGCAGCGGCTCGCCGGCCCGCGCGCGGTGCTGGTGGGCAATGCCGCGCAGACCGTGCATCCGATCGGTGCGCAGGGCTTCAACCTCGGCCTGCGCGATGCGCTGACCCTGGCCGAGCTGGTCGCTGCCGCGGACGATCCGGGGGCGCCTGCCTTGCTGGAGCGTTATGCCGCGCGCCGCGCGCCCGATCGCGAAGGCACCATGGCGATGAGCCACGGCCTGGTGCGCCTCGCCTGTCTCGAACAACCCCTGCTCGCGCCGCTGCGCTCGCTGGCACTGCTCGCCCACGACCGCGTGGCGCCGCTGCAGGATCGCCTGGCGCGGCGTGGCATGGGCTTCCGCGGCGAGCCGCCGCGCGCGGTGCTGGAGCGGTTGCCGTGAGCGTCTCGCATTACACCCATGCGCCGCGTCGCGGCCCTGCACTGGATGTTGCCGTGGTCGGCGGTGGCATGGTGGGCGCCGCCGCCGCACTGGCACTGGCCAAGTCCGGCTTCGCCACCGCCCTGCTGGAGGCGCGTGCGCCGCAGCCCTGGAGCGTCGCCGACGAAGTGGACCTGCGGGTGGTGGGGCTGGCGCCGTCGTCGATCGCCTTGCTCGACGAGTTGGGCGTCTGGACGTCCATTCGCGGCGCGCGTTCCGGTCCCTATGCGCGCATGCATGTGTGGGACAGCGAAAGCGGCGCAGCGATAGCCTTCGATGCCGCCGACGAGGGACGCGACCTGCTCGGCCACATCGTCGAGAACAACCTGGTGCAGTGGACGCTGTGGCAGGCGCTGGAAACCGCCGGCGTGCGCCGGCTGTGCCCGGCCGAGGTGCGCGGCTTCGATGCGCGCGAGGACCGCGTCACGCTGGAGCTGGCCGACGGCGCAAGCCTGTCCGCACGCCTCGTGGTGGCCGCCGACGGAGCCGCCTCGCCGCTGCGCACGATGGCCGGCATCGCCACCCGCGGCCGCGACTACGCGCAGCGTGCGGTAGTGGCGCACGTGGCCACCGAGCGGCCGCACGCGCAAACGGCGTGGCAGCGCTTTCTTCCGACCGGTCCGCTGGCGTTGCTGCCGCTGGCGGACGGGCGCAGCTCCATCGTGTGGTCGCTGCCCGAGGACGAGGCGCAGCGCGTGCTTCTGCTTTCCGACGCGGCCTTCCTGCAGGAGCTTGGCGTTGCCAGCGATTTCCGCCTGGGGCGCGTCGTGTCGACCACGAAGCGCGCTGCCTTCCCGCTCAAGCTGCAACTGGCCGAGACCTACCAGGCCGAACGCTTCGTGCTGCTGGGTGATGCCGCGCACGCGGTGCATCCGCTGGCCGGGCAGGGCGTGAACCTGGGCCTGCGCGACGTGGCCGAACTGCGCGACGTGCTGGTCGCCGCGCGCGACGCAGGCCGCGATTTCGCCGCCGCCCACGTGCTGCGTCGCTACGCGCGCCGCCGGCGCAGCGCCGACACGCTGGACGCGCGCGGCTTCGACGTGCTGGCGCGCATCTATGCCTGGCGGTCGCCGCCGCTGGTCGCCGCGCGCGGCCTCGGCGTGCGCCTGCTCGACCGGTTGGCGCCATTGAAACGTCACCTGGCGGAGCATGCCGCCGGATTTTGAATGTCGTCCCCTGGAAGCCAGGGGCATCCATCAGGAGGAGCCGTCATGCGTATCGCTCGATTCTGCAGTGCTGTGTTGCTCTCGCTGCTCGCCTTCGCCGTGCAGGCGAAGATGGTGCATCGCCCGGTGGAATGGACGCAGGGCGGCACGCGCTTCCACAGCGTGCTGGTCTACGACGACGCCGGCAGCGCGAAGCGTCCCGGCCTGGTGATGGTGCCGAACTGGTTCGGCGTGAACGACGAAGCGATCAGGAAGGCCGAGATGATCGCGGGCAAGGACTACGTGATCCTGCTCACCGACATGTACGGCGCCAACGTGCGCCCGCAGCTGGACAACGCCGAGCAGGCGCAGGCCGCGGTGAAGCCGCTGTACGCGAACCGCGCCTTGATGCGCTCGCGCATCAACGAGGCGCTGGCCCAGCTCAAGGCGCAGGCGAAGGATGCCCCCATCGACACCGCGAGACTCGCCGCGATCGGCTTCTGCTTCGGCGGTGCGGCGGTGCTCGATCTCGCGCGCAGCGGCGCGGATGTCGCCGCCGTCGTGTCCTTCCACGGCGATCTTTCCACCGACGACGCGTCGATGGCCAGGCACATCAAGGCCCGCGTGCTGGCGATGAACGGCGCCGATGACACGTGGACGATGAAGGACGCCGACAAGTTCATGGACGAGATGCGCCAGAGCCCTGCCGACTGGCAGTTCGTGGTGCTGGGCCATGCGGTGCATTGCTTCACCGAGGTGGGCGAGAACTCGCCGGGGTGCAAGTACGACGCGAAGGTGGCCGCGCGCTCGTACGGGCTGATGCATGCGTGGTTGCGGGAGGCGTTCGCGGGGCGCGATTGAGCGCGGTGGCTGGTGCCTTGCGTGTCGCAAGATGCAAAGCGGTTTCGGCCGCCTGCCGCAACACGTTTTTGCCCCTCGCCCGCCTGCGGGAGAGGGGTTGGGGGAGAGGGCGCTCTTGCTCTTTCCGGGTTCTCGCCAGCGACAAAGCGGTTCCGTGCGCCCGCTGCGCGGCCTGGTCGTCCCCGCCCCGCCGCCGCCCAGGGGCCCCGAAAGAGCAGGCGCGCTTCCTGCGCGCCAGAAGCAACAGCAGAGCACCGCGCATCGCGCGGTGCTCGTGCTCAGCTCTCCTGAAAAGTGCGCGCCGGGAGCGCGCTGCTTTACCCGGGGCCCCTATGGCGCGCCATCGGGGTGGCCTCTCTTTTGGTTGCTTTTCTCTGGCCACGCAGAGAAAAGTGACTCGGGCGCCGGCAGGCGCATGAAACCGCTTTGAAGCAGCTTGAACACGCGGGTTGGCGGTAACGGCCGAGACAGGGCTCAATGCCCGGTGAGGCGCTCCGCATCAAGCTCTTCCGGTGGCACCAGCGGCGCATCCGGATGCGAGGCAGCCTCCAGCTCGGCGGCTTCCACCGACGGCGTGCGCCAGCCCGACTTGACGCCCCAGACGTAGAACACGAAACCGATCACCGCGACCACCAGCAGATCCCAGCCATAGGGCAGGTAGCCCTGGCCGCCGAAGGTGGTGCTTCCGGCCCAGGAGACGAAGGCGATCACGGGCAGGTAGGCGACCAGCCACCAGGCGCCTTTCATCTGGCGGCCGAAATCGTGCCAGCCGGACTTGGCCTGGTAGTAGAAGTACACCGGCAGCGCGACGACCATCAGCAGGATGATCTCGCCGGTCAGCGGCCACTTCGCCCAGTACAGCAGTTCGGTGGACATCACGAAGGCGATGCCGGCGAGCACGGGCAGGCCGGCGAGGCGCAGGGGGCGGTGCAGGCCGGGCGCGGTGCGGCGCAGCGTCATCACGCTGACCGGGCCGGTGAGGTAGGAGATGATCGTGGCCACCGAGATCACCGCGGCCAGCGTGCCCCAGCCGCGGAAGAAGAACAGGAACAGGAAGGACACCGCGAGGTTCACCCACATCGCCGGGCGCGGCACGCCCCATTTCGGGTGGACGTGGCCGAGGATCTTCGGCAGCGTGCCATTGCGCTCCATGCCGTAGAGCATGCGGGCGGTGGTGGCGGTATAGGTCATGCCGGTGCCGCTGGGGCTGATCACCGCGTCGATGAACAGCAGGGTGGCCAGCCACTGCAGGCCGAGGATGATCGCGAGGTCGGCGAACGGCGAGCTGAAGTTGATGCCGTGCCAGCCCACATTGGCCAGCATCTCGCGCGGCACCGCGCCGATGAAGGACACCTGCAGCAGCACGTAGATCGCGGTGGCCAGCACGATCGAGCAGACGATCGCGAACGGGATGCTCTTGCCCGGATTGTGCGCCTCGCCGGCGAGGTTCACCGGGCTCTGGAAGCCGTTGAAGCTGAACACGATGCCGGCGATCGCCACGGCGGTGAGCACGGAGGCGAAGTCGATGGAGTGCACCTCGCCGTGGATGCCGACGCTGAAGTTCTCCGGATGGAAGCCGCTGGCGATCAGCAGCACGGCGGTGAGCGCGGGGATCACCAGCTTGAACAGGGTGATCGCGGTGTTGGAGCGCGCAAACAGCTTCACGCTCCAGAAGTTCAGCAGGAAGTACGCGATCACCAGCGTGGCAGCGATGGCGAGGCCGACCGCGCTCAGTTCGCCGTGCCCGCCGGGCGCCTGGTGGTAGAGATCCTTCGCCCACGCCCATTTCCACGAGGACATGTACTGTGCCGAGGCCTCCGCCTCCACCGAGATCACCGAGACGATCGCGATCCAGTTCGCCCACGCCGCGATGAAGCCCACCAGCGAGCCGTGCGAATAGTGGCCGTAGCGCACCATGCCGCCGGATTCGGGAAACATCGCGCCGAGCTCGGCATAGGTCAGCGCGATGAACAGGATGATCACCGCGCCGATCACCCAGGCCCAGATCGCGCCGGGACCGGCGATCTGCGCCGCGCGCCAGGCGCCGAACAGCCAGCCGGAGCCGATGATCGAGCCCAGGCCGGTGAGCATCAGGGCGAACGGGCCGACGTCGCGGCGGATCGAGCTGCTGGATGACATGAAAACTCCTGAAGCGCGCTGGCGCGCATCCCCGAAAGGAACCGATGGTTGCAGACCGGGTGGCGCCTGTCACCCCGCGAAGGTCATGCGTGGCCGTACGCGACGGTATCGGCCGACGCGGCCTGCCGGCGCAGGCGAGCCGGAAATCCGCTGCCGCGTGCGGCGCGGAGCGGGCGCAGGGAGACGCTCCCCGCAAGCACGGGGAGCAGGGGCCATCAGCACTCGATCACGTTCACCGCGAGGCCGCCGCGGCTGGTTTCCTTGTACTTGTCCTTCATGTCGCGGCCGGTGTCGCGCATGGTCTTGATGACCTTGTCCAGGCTCACGCGATGCTTGCCGTCGCTCTTCAGCGCCATGCGGCTGGCGTTGATCGCCTTCACCGAACCCATCGCGTTGCGTTCGATGCAGGGAATCTGCACGAGGCCGCCGATCGGGTCGCAGGTGAGGCCCAGGTTGTGCTCCATGCCGATCTCGGCGGCGTTCTCCACCTGGTGGATGCTGCCGCCCAGTGCGGCGGTGAGGCCGCCCGCGGCCATCGAGCAGGCCACGCCGACCTCGCCCTGGCAACCCACCTCGGCGCCGGAGATCGAGGCGTTTTCCTTGTACAGGATGCCGATCGCGGCGGCGGTGAGCAGGTAGTCGATGATGCCGTTCTCGTCGGCCTTGGGGCAGAAGCGCAGGTAGTAGTGGCCCACCGCGGGCACGATGCCGGCGGCGCCGTTGGTGGGTGCGGTGACCACGCGGCCGCCGGCGGCATTCTCCTCGTTCACCGCCAGCGCGTAGAGGTTCACCCAGTCGAGGATGGTCAGCGGATCCCTCAGCGCGGCCTCGGGCTGGTTGCGCAACTCTTCCGCCATCGCCGGCGCGCGACGCGCCACGTGCAGGCCGCCGGGCAGGGTGCCGGGCGAGCGCAGGCCGCGGTTGACGCAATCCTGCATCGCCTTCCAGATCGTGAGCAGGCCGGCGCGGGTCTCGGCCTCGGGGCGCCACACGGCCTCGTTCGCCATCATCAATTGCGCGATGGTGAGATGGTGCTTCTCGCACAGCGCCAGCATCTGGTCGCCGGTGGAGAACGGGTAGGGCTGCTCGGTCGTGTCGGCGACGATGCGGTCCTCGGCCGCCTCGTCGTTGTTCACCACGAAGCCGCCGCCCACGGAGTAGTAGTCGCGCGTGGCCAGCTCGTTGCCGTCGGCGTCGTAGGCGGAGAAGCGCATGCCGTTGGTGTGGAACGGCAGCTTCTGGCGCTTGTTGAAGACCAGGTCGGCCTTCTCGTCGAACGCGATCTCGTGCCTGCCGAGCAGGCGGATGCGGCCGCTGCCGCGGATGCGCTCGAGGATGCCGGGGATCGCGTCGGGGTCGACCGTGTCGGGATGCTGGCCCGCGAAGCCCAGCAGCACCGCCTTGTCGGTGCCGTGGCCGCGGCCGGTCATCGCCAGCGAGCCGTACAGTTCGGCGCGCAC
Organism: Rhodanobacter geophilus; assembly: GCF_040812275.1. NCBI lineage: Bacteria > Pseudomonadati > Pseudomonadota > Gammaproteobacteria > Lysobacterales > Rhodanobacteraceae > Rhodanobacter > Rhodanobacter geophilus. Next base: position 58,772 of record NZ_JBFOHL010000016.1, read on the forward strand.
GCGCGTCACGCGATCGAGCACGCCTTTTTCCTCCAGCCAGCGCTCGGCAAAGCGCGCCGCGGCGCGCATCGGCCCCACCGTATGCGAGGAGGACGGCCCGATGCCGATCTTGAACAGGTCGAATACGCTGACGGCCATGATGCGCTGCGAGTGGGGAAGGGAAGCCGCTATTCTACGCGGGCACTTTCCCATCCGCAGGCGCATGCCCGATCTCGTCCTCTACCAGCGCGACTACTGCCACCTGTGCGACCTGGCACTGGCGGTGCTGGCCGAGGCGCAGGCGCCGGAGTTCGACAGCGTGTGGGTGGACGATGAGCCGGCGCTCGAAGCGCGCTACGGCATGCGCCTGCCCGTGCTGCATGACGCGCGCGACGGCCGCGAGCTGGACTGGCCGTTCGACGCGGCGGCGGTGCGCGCCTTCCTTGCCGCGGTCCCTTAGGAGCGGCTTCAGCCGCGATCAACCGTCACGCCATCGCGGCTGAAGCCGCTCCTGCGGCGAAGGGCGGCATCGCGCGCAGGGTGCGCTCCTATGGGCGAATCACTTCGCCACCAGCACCAGGTGCGAATGCACCTTCACGTCGGCGCCGATCACCGAGGTGTCGGCGTAGTCGCCGCCGCCCACGCCGAAGTCCAGCCGCTTGAGCGTGCCGTCCACGTCGAGCGTGGCGTTCTTGCCCTGTGGCTTGAAGTCCACGGCGAGGCTCATCGGCCTGGTGACGCCGCGCAGGGTGAGCTTGCCGTCCGCGACCACCTTGCCGCCGACGTTGCGGAAGCCGGTGGTGACGAAGTGCGCGGTGGGATACTGCGCCACGTCGAAGAAATCCTTGCCGGGCAACGCGCCCTGCTGGTCCTTGTCGCTCACCGCGACGCTGGCCATGTTCACGCTGACGTCGAACTTCGACTGCGCGAGCCGCGCGGGGTCGTAGCTGATCGTGGCGTGCCACTGCCTGAAGCCGCCGTCGAAGCTGGCGCCCTGGAAGGTTCCGGTGAAGCCCAGCGTGCTGGCGGGCTGCACGGCGTAGTCGGCGGCCAGCGCGGCGGCCGGCAGCGCGAGCGCCAGCAGCGCCGCGGCGGCGAGGTGTCGGATCTTCTTCATGGGCGTTCTCCTGCTTGCGTCTTGTCGTTGCGCAGCCTGCCGAACGGCAGCATGCGCCTCAGCACGTCGTCCCGGTCGAACACGTGATGCTTGAGCGCGGCGCCCACGTGCCCCACCAGCACCAGCACCAGGAACCAGAACAGGTATTCGTGCAGCGCGTGCGAAAAGTGTCGCAATGCGTCGTTCTTCGCCGCGATGCCCGGCAGGTTGAACAGCTTGAAGAACTGCAATGGCTTGCCGGTCACCGAGTTGAACCACCAGCCGCTCACCGGCAGCGCCAGCGCCAGCAGGTACAGCAGCGCGTGGGTGGTGCGCGCGGCCCATTGCTGCCAGCGCGGCGCGGGTTCCTCGCGTGGGCGGCCGTCGCCCCAGCGCCAGGCCAGGCGCAGCAGCATCAGCGCCAGCACGGTGAGGCCGATCGACTTGTGCAGCGCCAGCCAGTTGATCTTCTGCATCGGGTTGCCGGCCAGGTCCATGCACAGGCCGAACACGCCGTTGCCGAGGATGGCCAGCGCCACGATCCAGTGGAGGGACTTGGCGACCGCGCCCCAGTGGCGGTCGTCGCTGCGCAGCTTCATGGGGAATCCTTGGTGGCATCGGTACCGGTGGAGGAATGATCGTCGCGGATCGCTTCCAGTTCCATCCACACGGTCACGCGATGGCCGATCGAGTCGGGAAAGGCCGTGATGCCGAAGTCGGTGCGGTCGAGGCTGGCGGTGGCCGAGAAGCCGGCGACGGTATGCAGGCCGTACAGCGTGCGGGCCACGCGGTTGAGGCGGAACGGGATGGCCAGCGGGCGGCTCACGCCGTGCAGGGTGAGCGTGCCGTGCAGCACGCCGTGGCTGGCGTCGGTGCGTTCCACCGAACGGCTGGCGAAATGCGCCATGCGGTCGTGCGCACAATCCAGCAGGGCGCGCCCGCAGACCGCCGCGCTCCAACCGGCGTCGCCCATGTCCACGCCTGCCAGGTCGATGTCGAGCTCCGTGCTGGCCTGGCCCAGGTCGTCCGGATCCAGGCGCAACCAGCCGCGGGCGATGTGCAGCCGCCCGAACGGCCGCGAATAGCCGTCGTGGTCGATGCTGAAGACGATCTGGCTGTGCACGGTGTCGTAACGGTACTCGTGCGTGCCGGCGAACGCGGCCATGGCCGGCGCGGCCAGCAACAGTGACAACCAGCGTGCGGGATGCGTGCGGGGCATGCGGCGAAGTCTGGATGATCGCCGATCCCGGCGCCAGCGGCGAAACCGGAACGCAGCATTCGCGGCAGGGATCGAGGCCGCCTGCGCGCCGGGCACTGCGCTCGCGCGGGTATCGCGGTTTTGGCATGATGCGGCGAGGGCAGGGGATACGCCATGTTTGCATCGCTGGTCTTGGGGGCTGTCTTGTCCGTTGCCGCGCCGGTGGCGGCCAGCGCAGGTGCGGGGCAGGCGGCCGTTCCGGCACCGGGCAGCGAGTCGGCCGCAGGCCGGTTGCCCACGCCGCAGTTCAAGCACTTCGACACGAGCGATGGCCTGCCCAGTTCGGCCATCAATGCGGTGGTGCAGGATGCGCGCGGCTTCATGTGGTTCGGCGGCTCCGGCGGCCTGCTGCGCTATGACGGCGTGGAATTCAAGGCCTACACGCCCGAGCCGGGCGCGGCGAATGCGCTGTCGTCCAACGACATCACCCAGCTGGTGTGCGCGACGGACGGCAAGCTGTGGATCGCCACCGGCGATGCCGGGCTGGACCGGCTCGATCCGGCCACGGGACGTTTCGAACACTGGCGGCACGATCCGGACAAGCCGGGGAGCCTGTCCAGCGACGTGGTGATCACGCTGGCACGGGACCATGACGGCAGCCTGTGGGTGGGCACCCGCAACGGCCTCGATCACCTGTCGGCGGATGGCGGCCGGCTGGAGCATGTGCCCTATCTGCAGGCCGTCGGCGGCGCTGCCGGCAATGCCCGGGACAGGATGGTCGGTGCGCTGAAGGTCGACACCGACGGCACGTTGTGGATCGGCACCTGGTCCGGCCTGCTGCTGAAGCGGCTCCCGGACGGCAGCGTCCATCAGGTCCAGGTGGTGCATGGCCAGGACAAGCCCGACCAGATCTGGCGCATCAACGGCAATGGCAGCGACCTGCGCATCGGTACGCGGCTCGGCCTGCTGCATCTCGACAGCGACGGCGTGGCGCGGCCGATGTTCACCGCCGCGGAGATGGCGCCGGAGTACGTCTTCGACAGCGCCCGCGATCGTTCCGGCCGGCTGTGGATGGTGACGCTGCACGGCGTGGTCATGGTCGATCCGCGTACCGGCATCCATCGCTTCCACAGCCAGCCGCTGGTGCTGGGCGGCCTGCCCGGCGAATGGACCTGGCGCGTCATCACCGATCGCGAAGGGGGATTGTGGTTCACGTTCTACGATGGCGGCATCGCGTACCTGGCGCCGAGCTGGGAGGAGTTTTCGCGCTATACGCACATCCCCGACGATCCCGACAGCCTGCGCGACACGCTGGCTTCGGCGGTGGCACCCAGCGCGGATGGCCGGCTGTGGGTGGGCGAGCGCGGCAAGCTCGACAAGCTGGATCCGGCCACCGGCAAGGTCGAGCACGTGCTCGACGGCCTGAAGACCGAAGTGATCGCGATGGCCGAGGACGGCCGCAGCCTGTGGTTCACCGTGCGCGGCTCGCTGCATCGCTACCAGGACGGCAAGGACACGGTCATCGACGCGGACCACAGGCAGTTCACCCGGCCCGAGATCCTGGTGAAAGGGGGCGACGGCGCGATCTACGTCACCGTGGCGAAGGATGGCGTGGTGCGGGTCGACACGAAGACGCTGCAGGTCACCCCGGTGCCGATGCCGGTCGACGCGAAGGACGTCGACATCCGGCCGTCGGGACTGGACGTGCAGGACGGCAGGCTCCTGTATGCGAACCACGAGGGATTGATGCGCTGGAACCCCGCCATCCGGCGCATGGAATTCGTCCCCGGGGTGCCGCGCGGCGAGGACATCCTCTCCCTCACGCAGATCGGAGCGACGTTCTGGTTGCTGCGCAACGACGGGCTGGAGCACTACCACTGGCAGGATGGCCGCGCCGTCCGCGACCGCGTGGTGGGGGCGGCGCAAGGGTGGACGAGCCCGGTGGTGCTGGGCATGGACACGGACCGTACGGGACGGCTGTGGATCTTCAGCCAGACCGGGTTGTGGAGCTATGACCCGGCTGCCGGCAAATTCAGGCGCTACGGGGTGCAGGACGGCCTGATCAACAGCGAGTTCATCGGCGGCGCCGCGCGGCTGGCGCCGGACGGGCCGTTCTATGCACCCACGCAGGGTGGCGTGATCGGGTTCGACCCGTTGCGGCTTCGCGCGAAGGCCATGGCCCCGCTGCTGGCCGTGGTCGGCATCGACGTGCGCGACAACCGGGGCGTGCGCGCCTTGCCCACCAGCCAGCCGCAGGTCGCGCTGGCCTGGCAGGATCGCGACCTGCGCGTCAGCGTCCGCGCGCTTTCCTATGTCAATCCGCTGGCGAACCGCTACCGGTTCCGCATGGAAGGCATGGACGATGGCTGGGTGGATGCCGGTGACCGCGGCGACCGCGAGTTCGTGGGATTGCGTGCCGGCGACTACACCCTGCATGCCGAAGCGGCCGGTGCCGGTGGGGCGTGGGGGCAGTTGGCGACACCCTTGCGCATCCACGTGCAGGCACCGCCGTGGCAACGATGGTGGGCGTGGCTGCTGTACGTGGTGGCGGTGGCGGCGGCGGTGGGCTGGATCATGTGGGCATGGCGGCGGCGGCTGGCGCAGCGGCACCGCATCGAGCTGATCGAGCAGCGGCGCGCGCTGGCGGAGCAGGCGAGCGCGGCGAAGACGCAGTTCCTGGCCACGCTGAGCCACGAGATCCGCACGCCGATGACGGGCGTGATGGGCATGGCGGAGCTGCTGCTGAACACGCCGCTGGACCCGAAGCAGCAGGACTACACGCGGGCGATGCAGCGCTCGGGCGGCATGCTGCTGAAGCTGCTGAACGACGCGCTGGACCTGGTGCGCATCGACGCCGGGCGGCTGGAACTGGAGCCGGCGCCGTTCGAGCCGCGCCAGCTGGTCGAGGACGTGGCGCAGCTGGAACAGGGCCTGGCCTGGAGCAAGGGCCTGCGCTTCGCGGTGGAGATCGGCGAGGAGCTGCCCGCGCAGGCGATCGGGGATGCGGTGCGCATCAAGCAGGTGCTGCTGAACCTGGCCAACAACGCGCTGAAGTTCACCGCGCACGGCGGCATCA